>DATFXS010000468.1:0-4039 GCA_035315605.1 Polyangia bacterium | reverse complement strand
CAAGACGGTGCGGGGCGTCGGCTACGTGATGGCGGCGGCCGACGGCGCGCCGGCGCAGGCGCAGGGCGAGGAGGGCGCGTGAGCTGGCACGGACACCGCCATCGGCACCGCCATCACCACCACGGTCACGAGCACGCCCACGGTCCCGATTGCGGGCCTCCTTACTGGCGCGGCTACTTCCCGGGCGGCGCGCCGTTCCCCTGGGACCGGGTGATCAGCGAGGCGCGCGAGCGCAAGCCCGGCTGGCAGTGGCGGATCCGCCAGGAGATGCGGCTGCACTACGGGGCGCACCTGCACCACCGTCTGTTCCGGTGGTTCGGCGTGGCGATCTTCCTCAGCGTCGGCGTGACGATCGTCGCGTCGCACCTGGGCCGCGCGTGGCTGACCGCCCACCCGGGGCGCGCCGTCTTTCTGTTCGGGATCCCGGCGCTCTGTTTGTGGATCGCGGCGGGGCGGATCGCGCGCCGCATCTCGCGGCCGATCTACGAGCTGACGCGGGCGGCGCAGGAGCTGGGGCAGGGAAATTTCGCCGCGCGCGCGCCGCTCGGGCAGCGCAGCGTCGGCGAGATCGCGGTCCTGTCGTCGGCGTTCAACGACATGGCGGTCCGGCTGGAACAGCAGTTGACCGAGCAGCGCGAGCTGCTGGCGGCGGTGTCGCACGAGCTGCGGACGCCGCTGGCGCGCATCCGCTTGCTGGTCGAGATCGCCCGGCAGGCGACCGTCACGCCGGCCACGCTCGACGACATCGAACGCGAGGCGATCGAGATCGACACGCTGGTGGGCGAGCTGCTCGCGAGCGCGCGCCTGGAGTTCCAGGCCGTCACGCGCAAGCCGCTGGAGGCGGGCGAGGTCGCGCGTCGCGCGCTCGAGCGCGCGGGCGAGGACATGGCAAAGCTGGCGCCGGCGGCGGCGCTGCCGTTCGTCGCGGATCCGACGCTGATGGCGCGCGCGCTCGCCAACCTGATCGACAACGCGCGCAAGCACGGCGGCGGGCTGGACGGCGTCGCGGTGCGCGCGGGCGGAAGCGCAAGTGAACCGACGGTCGTGTTCGAGGTCAGCGACCGTGGCACGGGCTTCGCGCCCGGCGACGAGCAGCGCGTTTTCGATCGCTTCTATCGCGGCGGCAAGGATGCCGGTTCCCACGGTTCGCTCGGGCTGGGCCTGGCGCTGGTCCGGCGGATCGCCGTCGCTCACGGCGGCCGCGCCGAGGCATCCAACCGCCCAGGCGGCGGCGCGCTCCTCACGCTCGAGCTGCCGGTGACCGCGCCGGCCGCTTGACGGTCCGGCCGCGGCGGTTATTTGTCCTCGAATCCCGTGAGGCGAAATGCCCACGGCAAACCCGCCGGGCGCGACAGCCTCGGCGAAAGGAGATGACCCGATGTTGAACGCAACGAACGCGGTCGAGCCTGCTGCCGGCCGGGGGTCCGAGGACGGCGCGCTGCTCGACAGCTATTCGCGCACGGTGACGGCCGTCGCGCGCGCGGTCAGCCCATCCGTCGTCCGCATCGATGTGGAAGGCGTGAAGGCCCAGCCGCGCCCGGGACGCCCGCGCCCCCCCAACGAAGGGGTCGGCAGCGGATCCGGTTTCGTGTTCACGCCGGACGGCTACGTTCTGACGAATAGCCACGTCGTCAATGGCGCCAGGCGCATCACCGTGACGCTGCTGGACGGGCGCAAGCTGCCCGGGCACCTCGTCGGCGACGATCCGGACACGGACCTCGCCGTCGTGCGCCTGCACGCGGACGATCTGGCGCCGCTGACCCCGGTCGCGCTCGGCGATTCGTCGGCGCTGCGCGTGGGACAGATCGCGGTGGCGGTCGGCAACCCGTTCGGCTTCGACTGCACGGTGACCGCCGGGGTCGTCAGCGCGCTCGGGCGCTCGCTGCGCACCCAGTCGGGCCGGCTGGTCGACGACGTCATCCAGACCGATGCGGCGCTGAACCCCGGTAACTCGGGCGGTCCGCTGCTCGATTCGAACGGGCGCGTCATCGGCGTCAACACCGCGATGATTCTGCCGGCGCAGGGGATCTGCTTCGCCATCGCCGTGAACACGGCCAGCTTCGTGGTCGGCAAGCTGATTCACGAGGGGCGGATCCGCCGGTCGTACCTCGGCGTGGCCGGACAGAACGTTCCGCTTCACCGACGGGTCGTCCGCTATCACGACCTGCCACTGGAGAGCGCGGTCTTCGTCGTGTCGGTCGAACCCGGAAGCCCGGGCGCGGCTGCCGGCCTGCGCGACGGCGATCTGCTCGTCGGTTTCTGCGGCAAGCCGGTGGCGGGCATCGACGATCTGCACCGGCTCCTGACCGAGGACCAGGCAGACAAGGAGACGACGCTGATCGTGGTCCGCGGCTCCGAGCGCCTCGCGCTGCCGGTGCGCCCGTCGCTTCGCAAGTAGATTGCGTTCGTTTGAACGCAGTCGTGTGCGGCGCCGGCACAGGCGCGTGCGGGCACTCACGTTTCTAACCTCGGATGTGAGATCCGTGTCGCGTGCCGGCGCGGCACCGTCATTGCTGACACGGGGCCGCGATGACTCATTCACGAAAAGCGGTCTCCGCGATCGCTGTCTCCATGACGGCCTTCGCGGCAGTGGTGATTCCGGGGCGGTTCGCGCGCGCGCAGGACGATGACGCGCCGGATCTGACGCTGCACGCCGACGGCGCAGCGAAGGCGAACGGCAGGCCAGGGCCGGCCGCGGAGGTGATCACCGCGCCTCGCCCGGAGGACGGCTTCGGCCGCGCCGTGCCGTGGGGTTTCTACCGAGACCAGCAGGGACGGGTGATGCAGGTGTCGTTCGATTTCGGCCGGCGGTTGTGGCTGGGCGTCGGGTACGCGCCGCACCGGACGCCGGCCGGCAACACCGAGATCGCGCCGGCCGCATTCGACTTCGGCGTCAGCTACGACTCGCTGTCCGAGGACGGACGCACGCGCGAGCGCTACACGATCCTCGACGGACAGGTGCGCCTCAATTCGTTCGGGCTGGACGTCACCGGTTTCCGCTACGACCTGTCGCACCGCTACAACCATCCGATCCTGCGCATCACGACGTTCGTCAGGGAGCCGGAGCGGCACGATATCTTCTTGAACGTCGGTCTCTACACGGAGGCGCTGCACTACGAGGTGGCGCCGCGCGGGATCGACGGCGAGGAGGCGCTGACGCTCGGGACTCTGCAGGCGACGCTGGACCTGTGGCAGTCGGAAGACCTGCGATCGTACGTGCGCCTGCGCGCCGGCCCCGGCATCGAGATGCGGATGGGGCCGTGGGGCGACGAGACCCGCTATGTCGGGATGCTGCCTGAAGGGACGCTCGAGGGGAATTTCGTCATCGGTGCGCGCGCGATGCAGCGGCTGAACTTCCGGTTGCGCGGTGACCTGTTGCGGTCGGCGACATGGCACGCCGAGCCGCTGCCGGGCGACTGGACGGCGACCGCGGATGCCGCCTTCGAGCGGATCTTGATCGCGATCAACGATCAGCCGGTGTCGTTCCGGGTGGCGGCCAGCGCGTACCTGCGCGACGACACGCGGCAGATCGTCGCGGGTCTGCCCAGCTCGCGCGTGCTGGCCTGGACGGGAACCGCCGGCATACGGATGGCGTTCTTCTCGCCCCCGGTTCCGCCCGCGTTTCTGAAGTAGCGGAGCGACCGGACGTGACGACGTTCGCCCGCGCCGCGCCGCTGGGCCTGCTGCTGGTGGCCGCGCTGTGCGCCCCGGCGCGGCGGGCGGCGGCCGACCAGGAGGCCGGAAGTCCACCTCCGGTCTGGATCACGAACGCGGCCGGCGAACGCTACCGCGTCCGTTTCGATCCCGGCGAGCGGTTGATCCTGGCCGCGGGTGCCGAGACGCTGGCCGGCGACACCGCCGGCTTGACCGCCACGCCCGGGTTCGCGGTCGAGTTCGGTCTTCTGTTGCGCGACGAGCGGCCCGCGCCCGGCTGGGACGTGCACTGGAAGCAAAACCACGAGATCGCCCACCTGCGCCTGCATCCGACGGTGGGGGCGGGCGGCGCCGCCGTCGAAGGTGCGCTCTACCGCGGCATCTT
>DATFXS010000467.1:0-3780 GCA_035315605.1 Polyangia bacterium | reverse complement strand
CATCGCCGCCAACGCCTTCCTCGCCAAGGACACGAAAGTCGGCGCGGGTGAGGTGTGGGCCGGCATCCCCGCCCGCCCCCTCGCCGGCCGGTGATCATTTCGGGCGTTCCGCCGGACCTGCGGTTGCGGTCGCTCCTGCTCGCGCTGGGCGTTTTCCGCGGTCGCGCTTGCAGGGCCGGGAGCAGCCTCTATTGTCTTTTCGCGAAAGGGCCCGCAAGACAACGGCTGATGCGGAAACAAGCGCTCGTCCGAAAGGTAGCCTCCGTCGCCCCGGTCACTTCGAAGAAGGGTCCTCGCGCGTGGCGGCTCGGAATCGTGAGGGAACTGCTCGCGGATCTGCGGACCGCGACCGCGGCCGGGCAGCGGTTCACGATCGAGAAGATCGTCAGGATCATGGAAGAAGAGACGACCGCTGCCAGGCCCGAGCTTTCCGAGTTGCAACAGCGCGGCCTGGCCAGGGGGCTGGCCGATCTCCGGAACGAACAGAAGCGCTCCTGGCCGCGCGTGGAGGCGTTCGTGGTCCGCGCCGAGACGATGCTCTGGACCCTGGCGTCGCGCTGAGCGCAGGCGCACACGGGTCCCAGCGCGACCTGGGACCCGTGCCGCCGCCCGACTCAGTCCTCGAAGTGGAACATGTCGAACAGATCGCCGAGCGCGGGGACGTTGGCCGGGATGTACGGGTTCCGGCCGGCCTTCGGGTTCGGCAGGTTGTCACGGCTGCGCGCGGTGAGCGGCGCCAGACGCCAGTTCCGCTCGATGAACTTCAGCACCGACGCGTGATCGGTGTAGCTGTGGACGACCTTGCCGCCCCGCGCGTGCGGCGAGACGACGACGAACGGGATGCGCGGGCCGTCGCCGAAGAAGTCGAGCGGCAGGAAGGCCCCCGAGTCCCAGTAGCCGCCGCCCTCGTCGAAGGCGACGAAGAAGGCCGTCTCCTCGAACAGATCGGGGCGCTGCTTGAGGTCGCGGTGAATCCGATCGATGAGCGCCTCGAGGAGGTTGACCTTCGAGGTCCCGGGGTGACCGTCGTCGAAGCTGTCGGGCTTCACGTACGAGACGGCGGGCAGGTGGCCCGCCTCCAGCGCGTCGAAGAAGTCCGTCGCGTCCTTGATGTGCGCCTGGCGCTGGGCCGGGTTCCCCATGATTGACGACGCGTACTGGAACGGATTGCAGATGTCGCAGTAGTAGTCGCCGCCCGTTCCGATCAGGGCGTCGATCGGGTCGGTCGAACCGTTGTCGAAGCGAACCGCGGCGTTGTAGCCGCCCCCGAAGTACGCCCAGCTGATCTTCTTTTCGTTCAGCGCGTCGCCGATGGTCCGGATCCCCGACGGCGGCACCTTGCCGCCGGTCGTGATATTGGCGTCGTCGATCTGTCCGTTGGCCTTGAAGCCGGGCCTGATGTTGTTGATCTCGAAGAACTTGCCGGCCTCGCAGCGTATCGGCGACTGATCGGGTCGCCACGGCAGCGTGGCGAGGTAGCTGTTGATCGTCGCGGCCCATGGGGCGCTCGAATCGCACGCGGTCCAGGCCTTGTCCTTCGTGAAACCGATGCTGGTGGCGCTCTTCGGCGTCGGATCGACGACGGCGGCCGGCGGCGGCTGCGTGATGGTGACTCCGGCGAGGTTGGTGTACGGCTGCCAGAACATCACGTCGCCCGTGCCCAGCATCATGTGCTGCACGAAGGTGCCGCCCATGACCGACTGATGGAAGTTGTCGCTCATCGTGTATTCGTCGGCGAGGCGCTTGAACACCGGCGCGTCGCCCTGCTCGACGTTGTAGAAGCCCATCGCGTTGCCGCCCGAGCCGTCGCCGCGCGCGACGCCGACGTACGGATAGAGATCGTTGAGGCAGCCGCTCGGGTTGGCCGTCGTGGCGTCGTCCGCGCTGCAGTCCGACTGCTGCCACATGTGATAGAAGCGGTGAACCATGTCGCCCGTGTAGCTGTCATAGGGCAGCTTGGGGCCGGCGAGTGGGAACACGCTGTTGGGCAGCGACAGGAAGTTCGCCACGCGCATGTCGGTCTCGCTGCATCCCGCGGGGGGGAACACCGGCCAGGGCTGCGTCGCCGAGACGTTGCAAATGGTCTGACCCGTGGCGCCGGTGGTCAGGAGCCGCAGGGCGTCCAGGGGAAGGACCGGCGAGATCGTGTGCAGATCCGCCAGCGAGATTCCCGGGTCGAGGGGCGGGACCGAATCGCCCGGGTCTTGCGCGATCTGGGCCAGCGTGACGCCGAGGGCGGGGAGGCCGTCGGTGTTGGGGGCCGGCAACGTGGCGTAGAGGGCCTTGTTCGACGCCGGCTGATGGATGAAGTACTGCGACGGGATCGCGTTCAGCGCGACCTGAGCTGCCAGGCTGGCCCGCGATCCCAGCGAACCGTCTTCGCGGACGATCTTGCTGGTGCGCAGGTTCGACACGGATTGCCCGGGGCGCGGGTCGTACGTGCCGTAGACGTTGTCGAACGACCGGTTCTCGCCGATCAGCACGATGACGTGCTTGATCGGCGAAGCCGTCTTTCGACTCGCAGAATCGCCGTCGGAATCTGCGGACGCGGGGGCGGAGAACGAAATGGAACAGAGCGCCAGTGCGGTCGGCGCGAGGATGAATCGCCTGGTCATAGCAGCCTCTCTTTCCTGGTGCGGAAACCGAGACTCATGTAGCGCGGCTGCGCGAAGATGACGGTGACGACCCCGTATCCAATCCGCGCTAACTGCGCTCACGTTGGGTGACGACGACGAAACGGGCGCGGCCGCCATCACGACGCAGTGATTTCCAACGATCCGACAAATGTCCGGATGGCGTATTGCGCCCCGCCATTTTTCCGAGCTTGAAACCGAAGCGGCGATCAAGGACCTTCGTGTCCATCCCGGAGCTTCGAACAAGCAGGACTGCGCTCGCCACGCTGGTCGCGTTGCTGGCATTTGCCGCCAATTCGATCCTGACCCGCCTGGCGCTCGGCGCGCACGAGATGGGCGCGGCGACGTTCACCACGGTTCGGATCGCCGCCGGTGCGCTGACCCTGGCCGCGATCGTCAGGCTCCAGAGCGGCGACTGGAAGGCGCTGCGGGGCGGGGCACGCGATCTGACGGCGCCGCTGGCGCTGTTCGCCTACGCCGCCCTGTTCTCATTCGCGTACGTCCGCATCGGGGCCGCGGTCGGCGCGCTGCTGCTGTTCGGAGCCGTGCAGCTGACGATGTTCACCTGGGGCATCCTGACCGGCGAGCGCCCGAGGCTGCGGGTCTGGCTCGCGCTCGCCGTCGCGGCCGGCGGGCTGGCGTGGCTGATGCTCCCGTCGGTGAAGCGACCCGATCCGACGGGCAGCGTCCTCATGATCCTCGCCGGCTGCGCCTGGGGCGTCTACTCGCTGGTCGGCCGGAAGGCCGAGCAAGCGCTGGCGTCGAACGCGCGCAGCTTCGTCTGGGCGGTTCCGCTCGCCCTTCTGTTGAACGTCGCCGTCTTGCCGTCGGCGACGATCAGCGGGCGCGGGTTGCTGCTGGCGGTGATCTCTGGTGGCGTCACGTCCGGCGTCGGCTATGCGATCTGGTATCGCGCGCTGCGGGGCCTGACGGCGACCCAGGCCGCGGTGGTGCAGCTCAGCGTTCCGGTGATCGCCGCGCTGGGTGCGGTGGCCATCCTGCACGAGGCGCTGACGTCCCGCCTGGCCGTTTCGGCGCTGGCGGTGCTCGGCGGGCTCGGCCTGGCGATCTCGGAGAGAGCGTCGCGACGCTGAGGCGGCGGTGAGGAGCTCAGGGGCGCCGCACGCGAACGATCGACCGCGCGGTG
>DATFXS010000466.1:0-12430 GCA_035315605.1 Polyangia bacterium | reverse complement strand
CCGAACAGCCCCTCGGCCAGCGGTCCCCCGTAGTGCGTGCAGGTGGCGCCGATGGCCAGCACCTCTTCGTTGCGCCGCACCAGCAGCACCGGCTCGCCATGGGCGTGGCCGAGCAGCGGGGCGTCACCCGCCAGGTCGGTCGCGGGGATACCGGCCTCGAGATCGGGGCCGGTCAGCTTGGATTCTTGTCCACCCATGCGCCGTAGAGTTGCAGGGCGCGGGTCGGGTTACAAGAGATCAAAGAGAAGATGTGATTCTCGTCGACAAACGGCTAGACACGGCGATTCGACGGGGGGTGAGACTCGCTCCGGGCGGCGCGCCGGCGGACCACCGGCTGCACGGGCGCCGCGTCCAGTGCCTCCTCCCCTCCAGACCGCGAGAGCTCCGCCTCGGCTTCCAGCCAGTCATCCAGTTCGTGGCCCGAAACGGATCCGCGCTGCAGGTACAGCTCGTACGCGCGCTTTGCGATCGCCTCGTTCAAGGGCGATGAGTCGTTCGATTTGGACATGCCGGTCCTCCAGGTCGGCGAAACTAAGCATGATGACCGGCGCGTCACTGTAGGGGAAACCCCCAAAACATCCTGACGTAGCGACTACCAAGATCGTCGACTTTGTGTACTATGCGCGCATGGCCCCACGGACCCCCTTCCGGAAATGGACCCTGCGCGCGGCCGTCGCTGTCGCGCTGATCGTTACCTTGCCGCTGGTCGGACTGCGCGGCGTCGCGCGCGCCGATCTCGGCGACGAGCCGAGCTCGAAGTCGTCGTCCTCGGGCGACATGGGCCAGGTCGAAGACAACGACAAACCGAAGGATCTGCTCGAGAAGAAGCCGGCCGACGCGGCGGTCGCGAAGCAGAAGCAGATCGACACCACGCCGATTTACGAGAAGTGGCAGTTCTGGGCGGTCGTCGCCGGAGCCGCCGTCGGTCTGGTCGCGCTGATCTGGGGCGGCCAGGCGCTGGCGCATCAGATCAACGGCGGCGACGTGCGCCCTTGCAACATGATGTTCAACGGTCGCTGCTTCGGGGAGGGCCGCTAGATGCGCTCCCTGTCCGTGTTGACGATGGGCATCGTGGCCCTGGCTGTGTCGGGCGCGGCCGGCTGCAGCACGTACCACTACTACGACATCGACGTGCAGATGGCGACCAGCGGCTCGGGCTCGTTCAACCTCACCACGAACGAGATCGGCAGCATCCAGCGTGTGGTCATGACGGTCAGCGGCGCCGACAACGGCCAGATCGTCATGGGCCCCAACGCGAACGGCGTTCCGATCTCGACCGCGGGGCACCTGGGGGTCGTCGAGTTCTCGACGTTCAAAGATTCGGGCACGCTGACCTTCACGGTCGACGCTTACGATTCGACCGTGCTCAATTCAAACTGCAAGGTCGGCGAAGGGACGGTCAGCCTGCCGGCGTCGAGCAACACGACGAACACCGGGATGGTGACCGTCAATCGGGCGTCGGGCGCCACGTTCTGCTGCAGCGGCAACACCTGCTAGCGGCTCCGCTCGCGCCGAAGCGCGGCGCTTCGCTCCGCCCGGAAGCCTCCGATGCAGAAGCGAGCAGAGCGCCGCCCCGCTTAGAAGCGGCTAGTCGATCGTATCGTCGATCTGGACAGCGTCGCCGAGCTCGCCCTCGAGGTACTGGCGCAACCGCCGCTTCAGGCGCTCCTCGATCTGGCGGACACGCTCGCGCGTGACGCCGAAGCGCTCGGCGATCTGGACCAGCGTCGCCGGCTCGTCGTTCAAAAGCCGGTCGCGGAAGATCTCCAGGTCGCGATCCCGCAGCGTCTCGCCGAACGCATGCAGCTTCTCCTTCAGGATCGCGCCGAACTCGCCCGCCTCGACCTGGACGTCGGGGCGCAGCGCCGGCGCCGCGCGGACGAAGTCGCCCTGCGTGCGATCGCCCTGCTCGTCGGAACGCATCGGCGCGTCCAGCGACGTCTCGGACGCGTTCAGGCGGCGCTCCATCTCCACCACCTCTTGCTCGGAGACGTCGAGCGCCGCCGCCAGGTGCTTGGCCTCGACCTCGTAGCCCTGCTTCTCCAGCTTCTCGCGCTCCTTGCGCAGGTTGAAGAACAGCTTTCGCTGCGCCTGCGTGGTGCCGACCTTCACCAGGCGCCAGTTCGCCAGGATGAACTTCAGGATGTACGCGCGGATCCACCACGACGCGTACGAGGACAGCTTCACGCCGCGGTACGGATCGTATTTCTGGACGGCGTGGATGAGTCCGATGTTTCCCTCCTGGATCAGATCCAGGATGTTGCGGTGGGCGCGCCGGTACTCCTGCGCGATCTTCACGACCAGGCGCAGGTTCGCCGTGATCAGGCGCGACGCGAGCGCCGGCTCGTGTTGCTTGCAGAAGCGCACCGCGACGGTGTGTTCCTCTTCGCGGGTCATCAGCGGGTACCTGCGCAGCTCGTGCAGGTAAGCGCCGATGGTCGAATAGTCCGAGAGGCTGGGCTCGACGACCGCGGCCGCGTTGTCCGCGGGCGCCGCGGCGCCGGCGGCAGCCTCGTCCTCGCCGTCGGGCATCCGGCCGATCGGAAGGCCGGAGACGTCGCCCAAGCCCATCTCCCCGCTCTCCGCGGCCTCCGGGTCCGGCGTGACTGTCTTGAGGTGCGGTGAGACCTTGTCGGCAGTGCGGCTGCGCGACCGTCCTGAACGACCCGCACCTGGGACCTGCGGGGAGACGCCGTCGGGCTTGTGATTTCGGAGCGCGGTACTGAGCATGGTCGCTGGCATCCGCAAGGCCCATGCCAGGACCCGATTCCCTTAACCCGCGCGGCGCCTGGAGTTAGGGGTCCCTTACTCGGGGTTTGTTACGACCCGGTAGCGGTCCCCCGTTTCCTCTACAGGATCGAAGTAACCACTTCCGCCCATGTCGTCCAGAGGGGGGTGTCGCCCGGCCGTAACTTTTTAAGGGGATTCTTCGTAGTGTTCGGCACGGCCGAAGATATCGTCGTGGTAGCGGATGAAGTGGTACAGCGCGACCGCGGCCGCGGCGCCGCCCACGATGAATGAGATGTTCGCGGCGCGGGCGAAGCTCCGCTTCTGATCGAGGTCCTGCATCGCGGCCTCGCGCGAGTCACCACTCGGTTGCAGCTGCGACAGCACGCCGAAGAACCCGCCGCTGGCGAGCGCGGCCACGGCCACCGTCGTGGACGCGGTGGCGACCCTTCCGGGCCAGCGTCGCCGGCGCGGCAGGTTGTCGGGGGAGAGCCGGATCTGCAACTCCTCGCTCGGGCGCACCTCGACCCGCGAGGTCCAGGGGAAGCGATCGGTCGCCTCGACGCGCACGTCGTGCTTGCCGGCGATCAGCGTCGGCGAGATCAGCGGCGTGACGCCGAGGTAAGCGTTGTCGATCGACACGCGCGCGCCGGGCGGATCGGATGCGACCTGGATCTTCCCTGGTTCGACGCGGGGACGAAACAGCTCGACCGACGCCTCCTGCACCGCCTTGATCAGATCGTCGACGCCGCCTTCGACCAGTCGGAACACCCGGCTCTCGACCCGGCCATCCTGGACGTTGTCGAGATTGAGGTTGAACAGGACCCGCTTGCCCCGCGTTCCGACGCTGCCCGCGACGATCCGGCGCACGCCCAGCGACACGCCGGCGCGGCCGAGGCACGAGATGTCGTCCAGGCACGCCTGCGCGCGCTGCTCGCTCTCGACGCCGAGGCGGGCGCGGAACTCCTCCTTGCCGGCGATCTCGAAGCCGCCGTGCCGGGCGGCGAAGGCGATGATCACCTCGGTCAGGTTGTCGGCCAGGTCGCGGTCCTTGTCGGCCGTCGCCAGCACCAGCACCGCGATCTTTTCGCCCGCCCGGGCGGGGGCGGGCAGGGCGGCGAAAGTAGCGCCGGCCAGGAAGGCGACGGCGATCCGCCGTGCGCGCGGCGATGTCAGCGCGCGCATCATCCGCACGACCCTGCCGAACAGACGTTCGACTGGCACTGGTTGGAGGTCTGGCACGGCCTGCTGCTCCCGAGCTTCGGCAGGCAGATCGAGTTGGCGCAGAACGCCTGCCCAGCCGTCCACCGGTTGGCGTCGCAGTCGGCGTCCGTCTGGCAGAGCGCGGTGCAGATCTTCGACGGCGTTCCGCCGGTGTTCCGGCACGCGACGTTCTCACCGACGCAGTTGTCGTCGGCGGTGCAGGGGAACGGGAAGTAGCCGGGATAGCAGCCCGGCTTGGACGTTCCGTCGCGCGCGACCGTGAACGACAGGCAGACGTGGCCGAACCCGCCGCGCGGCGTGCAGGGCCCGACCCCGCCGGGGCAGAGACGGCTGCACGTCCCCTGGTCGGTCGACTTCGTCGGCGTGCTCGCGAAGACGCAGCTGGTGCCCGGGTCGCGCGTGCAATCCGCGTCCGTGTAGCATCGCGCGCCGCGATAGGCGTCCGGGGTGGAGCACTGGTTCCGATCCTGCTGGCAGACGAACTTCCCCTGGTCGCTGTCGAACTTCGTGCAGTCGGGATCGTTGTTGCAGGGGACGCTGCAGAGGCGGAGCGGCAGCGCCGGGTCATCGTCGCTGACGCACCGGCCGACCATGCAATCGATGTCGGACTCGCACTCGAAGCCGAGCAGGCCGGGCAGGCAGATGTGCGGGCTGCCTGGACCCGACAGCTTGCTGAAGCAGAAATGGTTGGGCGGGCAGCGATCTTGCGAGTCGCAGTTCGGGACGCAGATGTCGGGCGGGTGCGCCGCCGCCGCGACCAGCTTGGGCAAGCAGGCCTGCCCGGCGCCGCAATTGGAACCGTCGGCGACGCAACCCTCTTGCAGGCAGTAGAGGTGATCGGAGTGGAGATCCGGGTTCTGGGCGTAAAGCTTCGTCAAGAACGTCGCCGCGCAGGTCGAGCGGACCGGGTTCGGACAGTCGCTGTCCTGGGAGCACGGCTGCATCGTCACGCAGACGCCCTCGTCGATGGTCACGTCGGTGCGCAGGCAGCCGAGGTCAGTGCGGCCGCACGGTCCGTTGGGCGTGGTGGTGTCGTCTGGATTGCACGAGGCGAGCTTGGCGCCGCCCTGCACGCAGACCGCGTCCTCGGCGGGGAGCGACATCGGCTCGCCGCACGACTGCGTGCAGAAGTCGGTGCCGTCGAGCTGGCTGGCGGGAAAGCAGGTCATCGGCTGGCCATTGGCGTCGTTTCCGCAGTGGGGGTCGCGGGCGGCGGTGTCGCAGGTGAAGACGCGGGCCTCGAACGCGGCATCGTCGACCGAGCAGCCGATCGCCAGCGCCAGCGTGAGGAAGCCCGCGAGGGCGCGCGCGGTCACTTGATCATGCTCTTGACGAAGGGGGCGTCCGACGCGTTCGGCGCGAGATCCAGGTACTGTTTGTAGTTGTCGTTGGCCTCGCGCGTGCGGCCCGCGCGCATGTAGCACTTGCCCAGGAACTTGTGGACGGGGGCGGATTTCGGCGCCAGCTTGCTCGCCTCCTCGCCGCGCGCGCACGCCTCCGTCACCTCGCCCTGGCCAAGCAGCTTCTCCGCCTCGGCGAGCACCTCGCGTGGACCGCGCGCGGCCGCGGCCGGTGCCGCGCCCGCCGGGTCGGCCGGAGCGGGGACTGGCTTTGCGACGGCGGCGACTTCGGACGGACCGGTTGCGGGATCGGCAGCAGCCGCGACGATGGTGGTCGGGCGGCTCCCCGGCGCGCGTTTCTTGCCGTGGCCGCCGGGTGCCGCCGCGGGGGCGGTCGGGATCTCCTGCGCCGCGACGGCCGGCGGTGGCTCGCGCGCGGGCGGTGCGGCGGCGGCGTTCGGCGGGCTCGTCGCCGGGGCGGGCGCCGGAGCCGCGGCCGGTGGCGCGCCGCGCGTCTGGGCATCCATCTGGGCGCGGCGCACGCGGGCGGTGACGATGGCGCCCGCGGCCGATCCGCAGAGCAGGATCGCAAACCCGGCGAGCACGAGGATCTTCTGGCGCGCGCTCGACGGCCGCCCGGTCATGTCCGCGGTCGTCCCGAAACGGTCGGCGGCGCTGCGAGACCGCACGGTGGCGGTGTCGATCGGCGTCGGGGGCATGTCGCGCGCGGTCGGCATCGACGCCCGCACGCCGGCCGCCGGCGCCACCGGCAGGCCCGACACCGCGCGGATCATGCTCTCGATCGCCTCACGGAACTCGACGGCGCTCTCGAAGCGGAGATGGGGGGTCTTCTCCATGCCGCTCAGCACGACCTCGTCGACGATGGTCGGAATGTTCAGATCGGGGCGCCGCCGGCTGGGCGGCTCGGGCGGCTCCACCAGGTGCCGGCTGATGATCCCCATGGCGGACTCGGCGCGAAACGGGATGTCGCCGGTCACCAGCTGATAGAGGATGACCGCCGCCGAGTACAGGTCGGAGCGGCCGTCCAGCGGCTCGGCGCGCGCCTGCTCGGGCGACATGTACTCGGGGGTGCCGCAGACCAGCCCCTGGACGGTCAACATCGCCGACCGGTCGTCCGCCCCGTCGCCGAGCGTCGCCTTGGCGATGCCGAAGTCGCACACCTTGACGAAGTCCTTCTCGCCGCGGCGCTCGATCAACATGATGTTGCTCGGCTTCAGGTCGCGATGAATCACCCCCTGGGCGTGGGCCTCGTCCAGCGCGCTCAGGACCTGGGTCATGATGCGGCCGACGCGCAAGAGCGGCAGCGGGAAGTCGTCGCGGATCACCTGCGCCAGATCGCGCCCGGTCAGCAGCTCCATCGCGATGTACAGCGTGCCGTCGGCGTCCTCGCCCGAATCGATGATCTGGATCGAGTTCGGGTGGTTCAGCAGCGAGGCGCTCTTCGCCTCCCGCTTGAACCGGGCGACCAGCCGTTCGTCCTTGTGCAGGTGGTGGTGAAGGATCTTCACCGCCACCGGTTTGCCGAGCGACAGCTGAAGGGCCTTGTAGACGTTGCCCATCGCCCCCGCGCCGATCAGCTTGTCGACGCGGAAGTTGCCGCCGATCACCCGACCCGGCATGGGGTCGAGGCTCTCGATACCCGGATCGTGCTCCTGCGGCGGGCTCATGAATTCGGCGGCGCCGCAGGATGATATCTGTCTTTCCGGGGCCCCGAAAGGCCCGCGGGCGGCTAGTCGCCGATGCAGATGCCGAGGTCGCGCGCCGTCTGGACGGTGTCGGAATCGAGCGGCACGGTCTTCATCGTGGCGATCGCTTCCTCCATCGGCACCGGTACCATGTGGGGCGGGTCGTACGCCACGATGTGCCCGAACTTGCCCTGTTCGACCATGCGCACGGCCGCCGCGCCGAAACGGAGCGCCAGCAGCCGGTCGCGGTGCGTCGGACTGCCGCCGCGCTGCAGGTGACCGAGCACCAGCGAGCGTGTCTCGAACCCGGTCGCCTCGCCCAGGTAGTGGCCGATCTTCTCCGCCAGACCGCCCAGCCGGACCTCGCGTCCCAGCTCCTCGCCGATGGTGCTGATGCCGCCGTCCTTGGGACGCGCGCCCTCGGCGACCACGACGATGCAGTAGCGCCGGCCCGCCGCGTAGCGCCGCTTGATACGATCGACGACGCGGTCGATGTCGTACGGAAGCTCGGGGAACAAGATGACGTGCGCGTTGCCCGCGACGCCGGCGTGCACCGCGATCCAGCCCGCGTAGCGGCCCATGACCTCCACCACCATGATCCGCTCGTGCGATTCGGCGGTGGTGTGGAGCCGATCGATCGCCTCGGTCGCGACCGTGACCGCGGTGTCGAACCCGAACGTCGCCTGGGTGCACGAGAGGTCGTTGTCGATCGTCTTCGGCACGCCGACGATCGGCATCCCCTTCTTGATGAACCGGCTGGCGATCCGGAAGGCGCCGTCGCCGCCGATGGCGATCAGCGCGTCGCCGCCGACCTCGCGGAACCGGCGCATGATCTCGTCGGAGATGTCGACGGTCACCTTCTTGCCGTCGCGCTCGGTGATGAACTCGAACGGGTGGCCCTTGTTGACGGTGCCCAGGATCGTGCCGCCCAGGTGAGCGATGCCGCGCACCTTGTCGCGCGTCAGCTCGATCAGGCCTTCGCTCGGCGGTTCGAGGAGACCGTGGTACCCGCGGCGGATGCCGGTCACCTTCCAGCCGCGGCGGAGCCCGGCGAGGGTGACGGCGCGAATGACAGCGTTCAGGCCGGGAGCGTCGCCCCCGCCGGTGTTGACCAGGACGTGCATACCCTCAACGCCATATCGTGGCTGCACGCAGAGCGCAAGGACCGCGTGTGGTGTTGGGGCCTAACCCGAGAGAATCAATCGGGTTTGGTCGGTCGTTCGCGGCCCGAGCGGAGATTGTGAAGCTCGACCGCAAGCTCCGCGGCGGCAGTGACCGCAGAGACGCGCATGTCCTCCAGCTGCTGGCGGGTGCGCTGCTGGACGCGCAGCTGCCGGAACTGCCAGTCGAGCCGGGTCCGGCTGTCGTCCGACAGCACGATCTCCGGGCGTTCGTAGAACGGGTTGTCGCACGCCTCGCCCCGGACGATCGCGACCGGGTGGGTGCGCAGCAGATCGCGCACGCGCTCGGCTGGAATCAGGTGCCGGGGATAGCGACAGAGGCCCGCGAGCGGGCGGCGCGCGAAGCGCTCGTTGACCATCGCCTCGTACCAGACGATCTTCTGCCATTCGTCGTGGAGCGGGATCCGCGTCAGCTCCGCGCTCAGGCGGAGGCCCGTGAAGCCGGCGACGAGCGCCTCGTCGATCAGGGCGTCCGTGTAGTCGAGAGATCGCGGTGGCTCGAAGCGGCCGTCGGGAAAGTAGATCTCCTCGACGGAGCGGTACTGCAGCGCGCCGCGGGCGGTCGCCCGGCGCGTGCAGATGCCGAGCGCCTCGAGGCCGCTCCCCAGCGCGTCGAAATCCTCGGTTGTGCCCGTGAAGATGCAGCGGGCGCCGCGCGACAGACCTTCATGGAAGAAGGTCACCGTCCCTTCATGCTTCTCGTCGCAGGTTTCAAACGGCAGGCAGACATGGCTGCTGTGGCGAACATCGGAACCGGCCACTGGACTCATGCGGACGACACCCCTTCTTCCCCCCTGTGTGAACGACTTTCGAACTTCACGCTTCTGTCCTCTTGGATATTTCCGCGCACAAGTCTAAGGCCCGTGAGTTTACACCGCGATCGAGAATTCGAACGCTATTTCGCGTGATCTCCAGAACGGAGGCGCGACGCACGGTTAGGCTGGCTCGAGAATCGCGACCGGTAAGTTGGCGAACGCATGAGATACCCGGAGCGCGGGCGGACCATGCGCCGTGTCTGGCTCGACCAGGCAGCCCGTCAAGACGTCCCGATAGCGCCCCTGGGGCAGAGACGGCGGCAACGGTAGGCGGGTGTCGGTCCAGTAGGCCTCGCCGACCGGCACGGTCCGGCCGGCCGCGACGACGGCGAGCAGGCGGCCGACGATGGTGATCGAGGCGGCCTGCTCTCCGTTGCCGGCCCGGGCAAAGGCGAAAACGTTGCGGGCCCGGGCGCCTTCGGCGGCGAGCGCCAGGTAGCCGCCCCGCTGGTAGAGGCCGCGGTTGTCGCGCCGGTGCCGGAGCGCGCGCGAGCTGACGAACAGCTTCAGGCGGCCGTCCGCCGGTTGTCGAAACAGTGAGGCGGCGAGATCGGCGAGACCCGTCTCGGCCTGCGCGTCCAGCTGGGCCAGCAGGGCGCGCCGGCCCTCGAAGTCGACCGGGCGGCGGTTGTCGGGGTCGACCAGGGAAAGGTCCCAGAGCTCCGTCCCCTGGTAGACGTCGGGCACGCCCGGGGCGGTGATCTTCAGGACCACCTGAGCCAGCGAGTTGCAGATCCCCGGGACCAGCAGCTGGCCGACGAAGCGCCGCAGCTCTGCCGTGAAGGCGGCGCCGCTCGACGGCTGCAGCAAGAGGTCGATGAATTGCGCGACACCGCGCTCGTAGGGCGCGTTCACGTTGATCCAGCTGGTGTGCACCTTGGCCTCGCGGAGGGCCTTGGTCATGTAGGCCTGGATGCGGGCGCGCAGCGATTCCCGGGCGGCGTCCGTCAGATCGGCGTCCACCGCGTCCATCGGCCACGCGCCGATCAGCGTCTGGTAGATGAGGTACTCCTCGTTGGCGCCCGGGATGCGGACGTCGTCGACGACCGACTTGAGCCGCCGGTTGAGGCGCTGCCAGTGGCGCAGCACGCGTTGCCATTCGCGCGGCATCTCGGACAGTACGTCCAGCCGGGCGCGCACGTCCTCGCCGCGCTTGGTGTCGTGCGTCGCCGTCGCGGATAGCCCGTGCGGCCAGTCGGCGAGGCGGCGGACGTTCCAGGCGTGCACGCGCGCCGGTTCGATGCCGGCGCCGGTGGGCCGTCCGCCGACCTCGTTCAGCGACGCGAGCGGGTAGTAGCGATAGAAGACCGTGTCCTCCAGCCCCTTGGCCATCACCGGACCGGTCAGCTGCTGCAAGCGCAGCACGAACTCGCGTCGTTCCGCGCGGTCTGTGTCGGACAGCCCTTCGGGATCACGCAGCAGCAAAAGGTCGCCGATGAAGTCGAACACCGACTCGCTGGTCGAACGGTTGCGGCGCTTGGCGTCGCGCAGCGCGCGCAGGATGTGCTGGCGATCGCCCGGGCTCACCTCGGTCGTTCCGGCCTGGATGTACGTTCGATAGGCCGGGAAGCAGGCGATCACCTCGGCGAGGGCCAGGTGCAGGCTGTTCTGCGTGAAGTCGCGCGACCAGCGGTGCTGCTCGGAGATCCGATCAAGACGGCGCGCCAGCACGTACAGCTCGCTGGACATCGCGGTGCGCAGGATCAGCCGCTTGGCCAGATAGAAGAGGTTGTCGAACTCGCCGCCCCCCTCGCGCAGCCGCTGGTAGAGGCGTTCGATCGCCCGGGCGCCGCCCGCGTCGACGAACAGGTTGTTCACCACGTTGAGGAACTCGTAGCCGGTGGTTCCGTGCACCGCCCACTCGCGCGGCAGCGCCTCGTCGCCGGAGAGGATCTTCTCGACGACCACGTAGGTCTGCAGTCTTTCCAGACGCGGCGCCGCCGGCGCGTCGGCGGGGGCGTCGGTCACTGCCCCGCACGCGTGCTGCAGGCTTTCGAGGTACCGCGAGGGATCCATCAGACCGTCGACGTGGTCGACGCGAAACCCGGTCACCTTGCCCGCGCGCAGCAGCTGAAACGCCTTTTCGTGGACCGCGTCGAGGACGTTCGGCAGCTCGACGCGGATGGCGGCGAGATCGTTGATGTCGAAGAAGCGGCGGTAGTTGATCTCTTCGGCGGCGACGCCCCAGAAGGAGAGGCGGTACGCCTGGTCGGCCAGCAGCGCCTCCAGCCGGTCGAAGCTGCGCGGGTTGCGCCGGTCGCCGTTGATCGCGGCGAGGCTTCGCTCCAGCGCGTCGCGGACCGCGGCGCTGCCCGACACCAGCGCGTCGAGACGCCGCTTGACGATCTCCTTTTCGCGCATCCGTTCGCGGACCTTCTCCGGTTCGGTGTCCCAGCGGGTCGGCAGGTGAGTGGTCGCGGTGACGATGCTCTCGATCTCGAGCACGTCCGGGTGATCCGACGGGTGGCTGCGGCGGACGTCGGCGACGATCGGCTCCAGAAGCGGCAGGATCGTGCGCGGGCCGATCGGGAAGCGCGCCTCCCCGTAGCACGCATAGAACGCGCCCGCGGCGTAGGCGATCGAGATCTCCTGGTTCTCGAGGACCCGGCCGTACTGCTCGCCCAGCACGGGCAGCAGCACCTTCTCGTGCAGCTCGGTCTTGGGCGGGTGCCAGTCGATGTCGAAGAACGCGGCGTAGGGCGAGCTGCGGCCGTTCTCGAGCACGTCGTTCCACCAGTGGTTGTCCGAGCTGGCGATGCACATGTGGTTGGGGACGACGTCCATGATGAGACCCATCCCCCGCTGCGTCAGGGCGGCCGACAGCGCGTCCAGGTCGCCCTCGGTGCCGATCTCGGGGTTGAGCCGCGCGTGGTCGATGACGTCGTAGCCGTGCAGGCTGCCGGGGCGCGCGACCAGAAACGGCGACGCGTAGATGTCGGTGACGCCGAGCGCGTCCAGGTAATCGACCAGTGCGGTGGCGTCGCGAAAGTTGAAGTTCTTGTTTAACTGGAAGCGGTAGCAGCAACCGGGGATCCGGGGCGTCATCGCGACGACGCCCAAGCTAAGGGTTAGTCACGAAATTACAAGTTTCCCGGCGCGCGCGTCGACCGCGCGCGGCGCGCGGTCACTGGGACGGCGGCAGCGTATCGTCGTTGCCCGGCGCGAGATCGCGGCGCGGCTCGCTCGACATCGGCGGCGGCGGCGCGATCTCGAACGCCCGGCCATTGAGCGGCGGCGTCGTTCCCGGCGACACCGGCACGGCGGGCACGACCGGCTCGCCGGCGACAGGCGGCGGCGGTGGCGCGAACCGCGGCGCGCGCGACCGGTGACTGCGCGCGGCCAACCGGTGGTGCGCCGGTGGCTTCGGCGGGGGCGGCGCCGTCTCCGCTCTTGTCGCGGCCGTGTCGTCGGCCGGCGCCGGCGACGGCTGCACGTTC
>DATFXS010000465.1:0-5644 GCA_035315605.1 Polyangia bacterium | reverse complement strand
GGCGTGCTGGCCACCTGGGACCTCACCGATGGCACGGGCGGGGCCATCATCGGCCCGAAGACCGGCTATCCCTACCCGCCCGACGCGCACGTGTCGGCGATGGCCTACCGCCAGCCCGGCTGGATCTTCGTGTCGACCTACTTCGTCGGCGGCTTCAACGGTTCCGGCACGCCGCCGACGCCAGGCCTGCTCGACCTCGAAAACCTGATCGCCGACACCAACAGCGGCAAGGTCTGCCGCGCCGGCCGCCACCGAAGCTGGGGCAAGGCGAACGCCGTCCTCGACTACTGGGCCGAGGCCCACACCGTCCCGAGCCCCAGCGGAACGCGCGCCGTGTTCGCCAGCGACTGGGGCGGCGGCCCCAGCGTCGACACGTACGTGCTGGAATTGCCGGCGTACAAGCCGTAGCGCGAACCGCCCGGCCGGTCACCGTCGCGGGTGGCGCCGGAAGAACGCCCAGGCCTCGTCGGCGAAATCGAGGTCCTGGTTCGTCTTGCCGAAGCGGGTCCAGAGGCCGCCCCAGATCTGCGTCGGGTTCGGCCAGCAGTGGCCCATGCCGACGGCCTTGTAGTACCAGAGCTCGCGTCCGTCCGGTCCCGGTCGATAGCGCTGGCGCTCGATCGTGCTGCTGGTGCGGCCGGTGTCGGGCTGGTACGAATCGCCCTGGACGACGTCGGGGAACGCGTCGATCTCCGGCGGACCCGAGATCCCGAGCGCGGCCAGCCAGGCGTCGCGCGTCTGTTCCATCCCCGGATAGCGCGCCGCCGGGTATTCGCGCGAGCTGCCCGGGGCATACGAGATGAACGGATCGTCGGTGGCGGCGAGCATCGCGATCGATACACGCTCGTGGCCGGGGCGCGGATGACACCGGTGCAGCCACGGTCCGGCCGGCTGGAACGGCAGCGGCGCCGCCGGCGCGATCGCCGCGACCAGATCGGGAGCTTCCAGCGCGAGCTCGAACGCCATCCCCCCGCCCGCCGAAAGCCCGGTGGCGTAGACGCGCGACCGATCGATCGCCACCTCCGCCTCGAGCTGCGCGATGATCTGCCGCACGTACTTCACATCGATCCCCTCGCCCGCGTGGTCGGCGAAGCAGCCTTGCAGAAAACCACCCTTCGGCATCGCCGGCTTCTCGCGCGCGCTGGGCGGATTGGGCAACCCGTTGCCGTAGACGACGACGAAGCCGTCCCGGTCCGCCAGCTCCTCGAACCGCATGTGCGTGTAGTAAACGGCGGCCGCCTCGGCGCTGGCGGTGTAACCCGGGAACACCAGCACCAGCGGCACCGGCCGCGGCGGCAATGTCGCCGGGGCGTAGACGAGGTAGCGGCGCTCGACCTGGTTCGCGCCGAGCGCCTGGATGCTGGCGGGGTCGGAAAGATGCTGCACGAAGGTCGCCAGGCAGCCGCGCGTTTGCGCAGCGCCCGGCGGGCCAGCCAGCCGCACCGGTGCCTCGCTGCAGAGACGGAGGCGGAACCGTGACGGCGCGGGGGCAGCGGTCGCTGGCGCCGGTGGCACGCCGCGGTTCGCCGCACAGGCGCCGACGAGCAGCAGTCCGACCACGAGGGCGCGCATTGTCTGCAGATCTATTCCCTGCGGCGTTCGAATCAAAGCAATCTGCACACGAACCCGTGGCAGCATGGTGGCGTGAGACGGGCGCTCTCGCGTGCACGCGGACCTCTGGCCGTGGCGATTGTCTGCTTCGCCGCAGCCGCGACGCCGGCCGCCCGCGCTGCGACTATCGTCTGGAAGGGTCACACCTGGCAGCTGACGTCAGGGGGCATGGCCGGCGTCTGTCAGGGCGACCCGAACAACGTATCGATCGACGCGGCGGGGTACCTGCATCTCAAGATCTCCCTCAACAACGGTGTCTGGTCCGCCTCCGAGCTCTTCACGACCGACAAGCTGGGCTTCGGAACCTACCAGTGGCAGGTCGACGGTCCGATCGACACGTACGACAAGAACGTCGTGCTCGGACTGTTTCCATATGGACCTGCGGCGGGGATCGGCGCGGACGGGACCAACGAGATCGACATCGAATACTCGCGCTGGGGACAGGCAACCGGCGTGAACGGCGACTGGACCGACTATCCGGCGTCGGGCACCAACATCGGCGAGATGAGCTATTCGTTCTCGCTCGGCGGCGCCACGTTGTCGACCTCGCGGTTCACCTGGTCGAACATCAGCATCGCGAGCTTTCTCCTCGCGGGCGTGCAGCCGATCGACGGGACGACGGGCCTGATCAGGAGCTGGACCTACGCGCCCCAGAACCCGACGGTGAACATTCCGCAGCAAGCGCTGCCGCTCGGGATGAACCTGTGGTGTTTCGATTCGCCGCCCTCCGACGGCAAACCGGTCGAGATCGTGATTCGTGATTTCGCCTTCGCGGCGGCCGGCGGCGCGGGTGGAACCGGCGGGACCGGCGGCGGAGCCGGTGGCAGCGGTGGCGGTCGTGGGGGCGCAAGCGGCGGTGCAGGCGGCACCAACGCAGGCGGTGCCGGCGGCAGCAGCGGCAACGCGGGCGGCGCCTCGGGCGCAAGCGGCGCCGGCGCGAGCGCGGGCGCGGGCGGAACCGCAGGTTCGAGCGCAGGTGCCGGCGGCAGCACCGGTGGCGGTCCAGCCGGCACGGCCGGCGTCGCGGGCACGGGCGGCGTCACGGGCACGGGCGGCATCGCGGGCGCGGGCGGAACAGGAGGCGGGAGCGCAGGCGCCGGTGGTGTCGGAAGCGGCGGGGGTCAGGCGTCCGGCTGCGGTTGCTCGCTCGCAGCGGCTCCGCGAGCTGCGGATGGATGCTGCGCGTGGCTCATTTTCGCGTTCCTGCTGTCTTGCCGTCGCGGCCGGTCGCGGGGCCCCTCTCCCTAACCCTCTCCCCGCTTCGCGGGGCGAGGGGACCAGAGATCTCCTAGCGCGTTGCGTTCCGCCAGGCGCGCCAGTCGCGGGTCACCTCCGCGCTGAACTTCTTGGCGCTGTCGTGCAGCCACCGGCTCTTGCGCGCGTCGAGCTCCCTCCGGATGGCGCGCGCCGCACCGGCAGTCCCGAGATGGACGTTGGCGGTCTCGAATCCCATCGCGTGCAGCAGGCGCGCCTCGTCGTGGCCGTCGGGCAGGTCGAGAAGCTCGATACGCGTGCAGTGCGGGGCCAGGCGGCGGATCAGCCACGACCCGACCGGGCGCACCGTCGGGTCGGGCACGCGGATCGCGCGATCGATGATCTCCTGATAACGGATCGCCGTGTCGCCCGACCGGCCGGTCGCCCACAGCCAGGCGGACGGGGCGAGCGCCTTGGCCTCGCGCGCGACGCGTCCGCCGTGCCAGTCGGCGATCCCGACGACGCGCGGGTGGCCGAGGCTCCCCATCCCGGCCACGCGCCGGGCGAACCGGATCCGGAGGTTGGGCGCCGGCATCGCCGCCCGGATCGCGGCGGCGGCGGCCGGGTCCACGGCGCGCGCCGTCGGCAGCCCGTTCAGCTTCTGCCAGAACGTCGTCGGGTGGCGGAGCCGGGTCATCGCGATCCGCCGCAGCCAGCCGTGCTCCTCCTCCAGCACGAACGCCGGCCCGGCCGCCTCGATGCCGGCCCGATAGCCCTCGAGGATCGCATCGGACGCCGCGCGCCGCCCCAGCCCGACGATCTCGCCGCCGATCGCCAGGTAGGCGCCCGCCGCGAGGCGCACGAGATCCTGCGTCCACGGCAGCCGCGTCGCCTCGTCGAAGTCGTTGATCCCCCAGATCAGCCGCCCGTCGGCGTCGCGCCAGGTGCCGAAATTTTCCAGATGCAGATCGCCGACCGCGAGCACGCGCGTGGCGCGGCCGGCGTCGCCCGCTTCCCCGTGCCACAGCTGGCACCAGCGATAGAACGTCGCGCGCAGGAACAGGAACGGACCCAGCTGCATCCGCCGGTGCTTCTCATCGATGTCGGGGCGGACCAGCGGCATGAACCGCGCCAGCCAGGTCTCGTATCGGTGGGTCGCTTCGACGATGTCCATCGGGCGCGGGAGGTGCCGTCGCGTCTATCGGATGAAATTGTAAATCGGCGGGCCGCGCATTTTGTTTGACGGCGGAGTGTGCTGTAGCGCACATACACGCGCCGACGTTCGGCCCCTGCTGAAAGGACGCTGATGCGCTTACTTCTTAGCTTTTTTGTCTGTCTCTTGATGGCCGCTTGCGGCGGCGGGAGCCAGCCCGGCAGCACGGGCGCCGCCGGCAGCGCCGGCAGCGGGACGGGCGGCAGCGGCGGTTCGACCACCGGAACGGGCGGCACGACCGTGAGCCCGGCGACCTTCACCGTCAACGTCGCGCTCAGCTCGGCGGTCGCGACCGTCGGCATCGTCACCTGGTCGGTCGACGTGTCGATCGACAGCGCCTCGATCTCGTTCGGCCGCGACCAGAACAATTTCGAGTTCCAGGCGCCGGTCGACCTGACCCAGGCGAACTACCGGACGCTGCTACTCGGGATGAAGCAGAACACGACCTACTACCTGCGCGTCAACGCGAGCGGCGGCGGCAAGCAGTACGCCAGCGACGTCTACAACGTGAAGACCGGTTTCTTGCCCAACGGGCTTCCGGTCTTCACGGTCACGGACAAGAACGCCGCCGCGCTCTATTCGGGCGGCGCGTTCACCGTCAACTGCATCGGGCTGGCGGGATCGCCCGGCATCCCGGGGACGATGGTCAAGACCGTCGCGTTCATCATCGATCGCGACGGCGCGTTGGTCTGGGCGCTGGACCTCTCCAGCACACCCGCCACCAACTGCTCGCGGGCGCGCATGTCGTACGACGGCCAGTCGATGCTGGCCGCGAACTTCGCCAACTCGTCGACCAGCGGCGCGGTCTACCGGATCGGCATGGACGGCACGAGCAACGGGAAGACCTGGACCCTCCCCGGGCGGAGCCACGACTTCGCGGTCCTGCCCAACGGCCACATCGTCTACTTCGCGACCGACAACATGATGCCCAACACCACGCCGGGCGGCGAGACGGTGTGGGATCTCGACCCGAGCTCGGGCGGCTCGACGAAGATCTACCAGGAGACGACCGACTTCGCGTCGCTGATCACGTCCGGCCAGGGCGAGTCGCACACGAACCACGTCGCCTTCTCGCCGGAGCTGCAGGCGGTGACGATCTCCATGCTGTTCTCGAACACCATCGCGGCCGTCAGCTATCCGGGCGGCAAGCTGCTCCGGACGTTCGGCGGGACGCAGACAGAATTCAGCGCGATGAAGTGGACCTGGCAGCACGGCCACGACGTTCACGGCGATCACATCTGGGTCTTCAACAACAACATGAGCGGGAATTCGCACGTGCTCGGCTTCACCTACGACGGCACGAACAAGACCGCGACCCAGACGCTCGACTACAACCCGGGGATCGCCAGCACCACCTTCGGCGACGTCAAGGAGCTGCCGAACGGCAACCTGTTCGTGACCTTCTCCGACAACGGCGCGTTCCACGAGATCACGCCGACGGGGACGCTGCTGCGGACGATCACGACGACGACCGCGGTCGGCTACTCCGAACACCGAGCGACGCTGTACGGTCCACCACCGCCGTTCGACAAGTGACCATGCGGACCCACGCGACGAGGACGATGGCGGCCGCGCTGTTGCTGGCGGCCGGCTGCGGCGGCGGCGGCAAGAGCGGTCCGGCCCCGA
>DATFXS010000464.1:0-3020 GCA_035315605.1 Polyangia bacterium | reverse complement strand
GCGCGGCGGGTGCCGGCGTGGGCGGCGCGGCCGGTGACGGTGGCGGAGGAACCGGGCAGGCCGCCGGTTCCGGCGGGTCCGGGGGCGCCGCGGGCGGCGGGTCGGGGACTGGCGGTGCGGCGGGCACCATCGGCGTCGGCGGCGCGGCGGGTCGAGGGGGGACAGGCGGCGCGGGCGGCTCTGCGGGGGCGCGGGGCGGCGCGGGCGGCAGCGCGGCGGGCGCGGGCGGCGCTGCAGGGGCACGCGGCGGCGCGGGCGGCAGCGGCGGCGCGGGCACGACCGGGACCGCGGGCACCAGCGGCGCGGGCGGCGGGCCGATCCCGACGCGCGCCGCGTGCACCGCCCCGGCCGCTTACCGCGATCTCTTCATCGAGATGCTCGGCAAGACGCAGGCCGACGTCGACACCAAGATCAACAACATCTTCACGCAGCTGTTCCACGGCAACAGCAGCCAGGTCATCTACTACGAGCTCGGCACCGACCAGGCCTTCATCGAGGACATCGCCAACGGCGACGTCCGCAGCGAGGGCGTCTCGTACGGCATGCTGATCACCGCGACGCTCGGGATGAAGACCGAGTTCGACAAGCTGTGGAAGTTTGCGTCGACGCGCATGCGGCAGTCGAACGGGTTGTTCGCCTGGCAGCTCGACACATCAGGCGGCGTCATCTCGTCCGGCGACGCGCCCGACGGCGACGAGTACTTCGCCGAGGCGCTGATGCTCGCGTCCAGGAAGTGGGGCGACAGCGGCACCTTCAACTACGGCAGCGACGCGCGCGCCGCCATGGGCGGGCTGGCGACCGCGGGCGCTTTCAACACGAACCCCGCGATCGTCCGCTTCACCCCGGGCAGCAGCTTCACGGACGCGTCGTACGTGCTGCCGCTCTTCTATTCGGAGTGGGCCTGCTTCGACACCGCCCACGCGTCGGTCTGGCAGGGCGCGACGACGTACGCGCGCACGTTTTTCCAGGCGGCCACGAATGCGTCGACCGGCCTGGCGCCGGACCACTCCGGATTCGACGGCTCGGCGATGGGCAACTTCGGCTCGGATGCCTGGCGCGTTCCGATGAACATCATGATGGATTTCAATTTGAACAACGCCGATCCGTGGCAGGGGCAGACCTACGCGCCCCGGATGGCGGCGTTCTGGAAGGCCCAGGGCAACTACGGCAACGGGTACACGCTGACCGGCACGGCGACGTCGACCGGACACGGTGCCGGGCTGACCGGCGTCAACGCGATGCTGGCGTTCGCGCTGTCGCCGACGGATGCGAAGCCGTTCCTGCAGGCGGCCTGGGACGTCATCGTCCCGACCGGCACGTACCGCTACTACGACGGCAGCCTCTACCTGCTGTCCATGCTGCACATGAGCGGCAAGTTCCAGCTCGGGTACTGATCGGCCCGCCCGGCGGTGCCACGATCCTGACGAGGTTTTTCGCGGCTGCGGGCTCAACGAACTGCGGAAAATTGCCGACCTCTGGACAGCGGAGCTACCAGTCCATTAACGTACTTCCGCCTACCACTTGAAGACGAGGAGCTCCATGGTTCGTATCGGGCGTGCGCTCGCATTGGTTCTGATCGCCGCCGGATGCGGCTCGGTTTCGTCGCAGAATCCGGATGCCTCCGGCGCGGCCGGCACGGGTAGTACGGCACATGGCGGCTCGGGCGGTTCGACGGGCGCGGGGGGGACAGGAACGGGCGGCAGCGCCGGAACGGGCACGGGTGGAGGCGGTGTCGGCGGAACTGGAACGGGCGGCAGCATCGGGACGGGCGCCGGCGGAACCGGGACCGGCGGCAGCGCGGGAGCGGGGACGGGTGGGACAGGCACGGCTGGAACTGGAACGGGCGGCAGCGCGGGAGCCGGAACGGGCGGGATCGGTGGAACGGGGACTGGCGGCGGCGGAACGGGCGGCACGGGCGGCGCGCCGTCGGTGAGCGTGAACGTCCTCAAGGCCGGCACCGGCACCGGCGCCGTCACCAGCGCCCCGACCGGGATCAATTGCGGCGTCGATTGCACGGAGGCGTTCGCCTCCGGCACCGCCGTCACGCTGACGGCGACGGCCGATGCCAGCTCGACGTTCACGGGCTGGTCGGGCGGCGGTTGCACGGGCACGGGCACATGCATGGTGACGGCGACGTCGACGACGAACGTCACCGCCACCTTCACGCTCAAGACGTGGCCGCTGACCGTGACGCTCGCCGGAACCGGTTCCGGCGGCATCGGCTCCACGCCCGCCGGCATCAGCTGCGGCACGAGCTGCATGGCGAGCTTCGACAACGGCACGATGGTGACGCTGACGGCGACGCCGAACGCGACTTCGCTGTTCACGGGCTGGAGCGGCGCCTGCACCGGCAGCGGCACGTGCACGGTGACGATGGACATGGCGCGCAGCGTGACCGCCACGTTCACGCAGCAGACCTACGGTCTGACCGTGATCAAGGCGGGCAGCGGTGCGGCGCTCGGCGGCGTGACGTCGAGCCCGGCGGGAATCCAATGCGGCACCGACTGCTCGGAGGCCTACGCCGCGAACACGATGGTCACGCTGACCGCGCAAGCCGGGCAGGGCGCGACGTTCACGGGCTGGTCGGGCGGCGGCTGCTCCGGGACCGCCAGCACGTGCACGGTGACGATCAACGCGGTCGTCAGCGTCACCGCGACGTTCACGCTGATGCAGTTCAACGTCACCGTCGGCAAGTCCGGGAACGGCAGCGGTACGGTGACGTCGGTGCCGACGGGAATCGACTGCGGCGCCACCTGCACGGCGCCGTTCGATTACAACAGCACGGTGACGCTGTCGGCGTCCCCGGCGCCGGGGTCGGCGTTCGCCGGCTGGTCGGGCGGCGGCTGCTCGGGCACCGCGCCCTGCATGATCGGGGTCAGCGCGCCGACCCAGGTGACCGCCATGTTCACTCTCTTGCAATATCCGCTCACCGTCAGCAAGGGGGGGACCGGCGCGGGGACCGTCACGTCCACCCCCGCCGGCATCAGCTGCGGCACGAGCTGCATGGCGAGCTTCGACAA
>DATFXS010000463.1:0-4550 GCA_035315605.1 Polyangia bacterium | reverse complement strand
GCCCACGCCCGTCAGCACGGACGGACCCGTCCCGTTCGCGCGCGCGACGTCGACCGCCCGCGCGGTGGCGCGCGCGCGCGATCTCGTCAACGAGCCCGCGGGCGTCATGACGCCGACGGCGCTCGCGGACACCGCCGCCGGCTGGGCGCGAAGTGCGGGCGTCTCCGTCGAGGTTCTCGATCGCGCGGGTTGCGCCGCGCTCGGCATGGGCCTGTTTCTCGCCGTCGCGCAGGGGAGCACGCAGGAGCCGCGCTTCATCCACCTCGCCTGGACGCCGCCCGGCGCGCGCCGGCGCGTCGTCGTCATCGGCAAGGGGATCACATTCGATTCGGGCGGACTGTCGCTGAAGACCAACGAGGGCATGCTGGACATGAAGACGGACATGGCGGGCGCGGCCGCGGTGCTGGCGGCGGTCGTCGCGGCCGCGGAAGAGAAGCTGGGCGTCGAGGTCCACGCGCTCGCTGCGTGCACCGAGAACATGCCGTCCGGAAACGCGTACAAGCTCGGCGACGTCATCCGGTCGCTCGACGGCAAGACGGTCGAGATCAACAACACCGACGCCGAGGGGCGGCTGACGCTCGCGGACGCGCTCAGCTTCGGCCTGCGACTGAAACCGGATGCGATGCTGGACTTCGCGACGCTGACCGGCGCGTGCATGGTGGCGCTGGGTCCGAACACCGCCGGCGTGATGAGCAACGACGACGCACTGGCCGGCGAGCTGCTGGCCGCCGCGCAACGCGCCGGCGAGGAGATGTGGCGGCTGCCGCTGCCGCCCCGGCTGACCGAGCAGCTCAAATCGGAGATCGCAGATTTCAAGAACACGGGCGAGCGCTGGGGCGGCGCGCTGACCGCCGGCCTGTTCCTGAAGGAGTTCGTCGGCTCCGTCCCGTGGGTACACGTCGACATCGCCGGTCCGTCGAGCGCGGCCAAGGAGTACGGGCACGTCAACAAGGGGGGCACAGGCTTCGCAGCGGCGGCCATTCTCGAGTTTCTGCGACGCGCCGCAGCCTGAGCCGCGCCACGTTTCCGTCGCAACCAACCGTGGAAATAGGCGAAAATGAGGCTGAATTCCGGGCCCGGGCGCGGCCCGGATGCGTTGATTCCGGTCAACCGGCGTGATAGAGTTCGCCTGCCTTGAAAACCGAGGTCAACAAAAAGGAGTCACTTTAGTCATGGAGCCGACGTTCAGAGTGGGTGACTTGGCCGTCTATCCAGCTCACGGTGTGGCACAGATTGTCGGTATCGAGACGCGTGAGATCTCGGGCAACAAGCAGACCTTCTACATCCTCAAGATCCTCGAGAACGGGATGAAGATCATGATTCCGACGCGCAATGCGGGCGCGGTCGGTTTGCGTGAGCTGATTCGTGCCGACGAGGTGGATGAGGTGTTCGCGATCCTCAAGAGCCGCGAGGTCGCGGTCGAGGGCCAGACCTGGAACCGCCGCTACCGCGAGTACATGGAGAAGATCAAGACGGGCTCGGTCTTCGAGATCGCCGAGGTGCTGCGCGATCTGCAGCGGCTCAAGGGAGACAAGGAACTGTCCTTCGGCGAGCGCAAGATGCTGGACACGGCGCGCACGCTGCTGATCAAGGAGATCGCGGTCGCGACCAAGTCGAAGGAAGTGAAGATCGAAGAGAAGCTGGATCGCATCTTCTCTGCGTAGTCCTTCCTGACAGGAAGATTCGAACCCCGGTCGGCGGATGCCCACCGGGGTTTTTTTTGTCCTGAGTGACTTTTGCGCGCAACCGCGCGCGCCGGCCGCCGAAGCCTCCTCGTCCCGGAAAAGGACCCGCCAAAGGAGGCGATCATGTCGGCCCACAGCGAAACGGACCTGTCCCCCACCGCCCGCAAGTTCCTCGAAGAGAACACGATGCGCGACATCTTCGGGATCCCCGAGGAAGCGCTGGACGCCGTGATGGCGACCGCCTACCAGCTGTACCAGGCCGGCCGCTATCCCGAGGTGGAGGTCCTGTGCCGCGGCCTGATCGCGGCCGATCACAAGTACTGGTGGTCGTACTCGCTGTACGCGGCGACGCTGCGGCGGCTCGGCCGGCTGCGCGAGGCGGTCGAGCAACTGGAGCGCGGGCTCGTCTACGAACCCAACGAGCCGAAGCTGCTGCTGATGCGCAGCGAGCTGCGCGCGGAGATCGCGAGTCAGGAACGCGGCGAACCGTCGACCGGCGGCGCCGTCAGCGAAACCAACAACAACGATTCACACGCGGCCGCGTAAAGGAGCTCGTCATGGGACTGCTGGACAGCATTGGAAGTGGGCTGGGTTCGATCACAAAGGCGCTCGACGTCGGGAACGTCGTCAAGGGTGTCGTCGACAAGGTGCTGCCAAACCAGCTGCACTTCGTCGGCGACGTCGCCGGCGCCGTCGTCGATTACGAGACCGGGAACTACATCGGCGCCGCGAAGCTCGGCATGGAGGCGATGAAGGATCTCCCGCAGGCGGCGAAGGGGACGCCGCAGCAGCCGCAGACCGCGGTGGCCAAGAGCGCCGCTGCGGTGAACAGCAGCAAGCCGACGCTCGAACCGCCGCCACCCCCGCTGGCGCGCGACCCGAAGTCATTCGACGTGAGCGACCTGCTGGCGGCGGTGAAGGCGCTGACGGCGGCGCTGACCGGTCAGGGCGCCAAGGCGACTGCCGACACCGCGGCCAAATCGGGCAGTGCGACGGCGACGACCGCGACGTCCACGCCGGCTGGCGCTCCGCCGCCAGCGGGCGCTCCCCCCGCGGCGGATCAACCGACCAGCTCCGTGGCGAGGTCCGGCGTGGGTCACTTCAAACAGACGCCGGCCGGCGAGACGCCGGCGACCGGCGCGACGACGCCTGCAACCGCACACGTATCGTCGTTTGTCCGCGAGCTGGTCCAAGAGCTCCGGGCGCCCCAGCCGCAGCCTCAGCCCGCCTGGGTGGGCCGTCCGATGACATCGGCGCCCGCCACCTCGAATCACACGGCGACGGGCACGACGTCGGCCACGGCGAGCCCTGCTTCCCCAGCGAGCGCTCCTGCCTCGGCGTCATCCTCGGCGGCCGCGCCGTCGACCGCGGCGGCCGACAAGCCGGCGACGGGATCCTCCAACACGGCGACCGGGACCGACAAGAAATCCGCGGCCAGCGCCTCGACGCCCGCGGCCGCATCGTCGGGCAGCGACAAGGGGCAGACCATCTCGTCGCTGTCGCAGATGAAGGGGATGAGCGACGCGGCGTTCATGGACGCGGTCAGCAGCGGCCGCATCTCGCCCGATGTCGCCAAGGATCCGGCCGCCATGATGGCCATTCAACAGCGGATGAACGACATCACGCAGATGAACAACCTGATGACGGCGATGATGCGCGCCATCCACGACATGCAGATGGCCGTCATCCAGAACATCCGCATCTGACGAAGCCGATCGCGTCGGGCGAAGGCGGGCTTTGCCCGCCGGAGCCCATCGCGGGAGGTTCGGAACCCTCCCAGGGTTCCGAGGTAATTAGACGTCGAGGTTGCGGACGTTGAGGGCGTTGGTCTCGATGAACGCGCGGCGTGGCTCGACCAGATCGCCCATCAGCGTCGAGAACAGGCTGTCCGCCTCGTAGGCGTCCTCGATCCGGACCTGCAGCAGTGTCCGGTTCGCGGGATCCATCGTCGTCTCCCAGAGCTGCTCCGGGTTCATCTCACCGAGACCCTTGTAGCGCTGGATGCCGAGGCCCTTCTTGCCCACCTCGTGGACGCGCTCGCCCAGCTCCTCGATCCGGGCGAACTCGACCTGCTCCTTGCCGTGCTCGAGCACGTATGGCCCCGCGCCCACCCCGCCGAGCTCGGTCGACAGCGCCTGCAGATCGGTCAATTCGGGCGAGTTCATCAGCTCGAAGTCGATCGTCGTGGTGCGCCGGACGCCGCCGCCCTTGGCAGGCGCCACGATCTTGAAGCCGCCGTGCTCGCTGTCGGCGGCGATCGCGAACTTCGTCTCCACCAGCTCCGGCGCGAACTTCGCGAAGTATTCCTGCTTCTGCAGATTGGCGAGACCGCGCACCAGCTTCGCCTGGTCGCGCAGGTCTTCCTTGGTGAGGCGGACGCTCTTCACGAACGCATCGATGATGCGGGCGTCGCACTTGCGATCGAGCACGCCGAGCAGCCGCTTGTACTTCGCCGCCTGGCGCGCGAAGCGTCGCAGCTCGTCGCCGGCGATGCCGTCCTTGCCGTTGCCGCCCGTGGCCGACCGCAGGGTCAGGTTCTCCGCCGCGCTCTCGAGCAGGAAGTCCTCCAGCGCGCCCTCGTTCTTGAGATAGATCTGCTTCTTGCCCTTCTTGACGAGGTACAGCGGCGGCTGCGCGATGTAGAGGTAGCCGAGCTCGACGATCTCGCGGAAGTGCCGGTAGAAGAAGGTCAGCAACAACGTCCGGATGTGGCTTCCGTCGACGTCGGCGTCCGTCATGATGATGATCCGGTGGTAGCGGATCTTCGCGATCTCCTTCTCCTGCTCGACGCCGCAGCCGAGCGCGGTGATCAGCGTGACGATCTCCTGCGACGACAGCATCTTCTCGAGCCGCGCCTTCTCGACG
>DATFXS010000462.1:0-11797 GCA_035315605.1 Polyangia bacterium | reverse complement strand
GCGATGGGCGAGGTCTACGCCGCCTACGATCCGGACCTGGATCGCAAGGTCGCGATCAAGCTGGTGCGCGCCGATCGGTCCGGTGACACCGCCGACAGCCGCGCGCGTCTGATGCGCGAGGCCCAGGCGACCGCCAAGGTGTCCCACCCAAACGTCGTCGTCGTCTACGACGCCGGAACGCTGGGGGATCGCGTGTTCATCGCCATGGAGTTCGTCGAGGGACACACGCTGCGCTACTGGCGGGAAGCCGAGCCGCGCGCCTGGCTGGAGATCCTCGACGCCTTCCTGGCGGCCGGTCGGGGCCTGGCGGCGGCGCACGAGAAGGGTCTCGTCCATCGCGACTTCAAGCCCGACAACGTCATGGTCGGCACGGGCGGGCACGTGCGCGTCATGGACTTCGGCCTCGCGCGCAGGACCGCGGACGGCGGGTCGCCGCCGGTCGCGCCGATCGCACCCGTTTCGGACGATACGCCGCCGGTGCGCCGCCCGGCCATCACCGTCGACGAGGAAGTGGATGTCGACGCCACCGGGATCATCGGGGCAGCCGGGGCCCGCTCGACCCAAAGGCTCCCGAGTGACCCGTCGATGTCGGCGCTGACGCAGCAGATCACGCAGACGGGCACGATGATGGGAACGCCCGCGTACATGTCGCCCGAGCAGTTTCGCGGTCAGGCAGCGGACGCACGCTCGGACCAGTTCAGTTTTTGCGTGGCGCTCTGGGAGGCGCTCTACGACAACCGCCCGTTCGCGGGACGCAGCCTCGCGGAGCTGGAAGACAGCGTGACCGCGGGGCGCAAGACGGCCATACCCCGGGGCAGCCGCGTCCCTGGCTGGGTCGAGAAAGTCCTCGACCGGGGCCTCGACCCGAGCGCCGAGCGGCGTTTTCCGTCGATGGCTGCCCTGCTCGCGGAGCTGGATCGCCGCCCGAGCGCCGGGCGCGCGGGCTTTGCGAGCGGCGCGGCCGCGAAGCTGGCGGGCGTCTGGCCCGCTCCCGTCGCCGACGAGGCGGTCGAAGCGCCCGAAAAGGCGGCCGTGCGCGAGGCGTTCCTGGCCACCGGAAAGGCGTACGCCGAGTCGGCGTTCGCGGGCGCAAGCGCCGCGCTGGACCGCTACGCGGCGCACTGGTCCGAGCTTTACGTCGATGTGTGCGAGGCGACACACGTGCGGGGCGAGCAGTCAGCGGAGCTGATGGACCTGCGGATGGCGTGCCTGCTCGAGGGGCTCGACGATCTGAAGGCGCTCTGCCGGCTGTTTCGCGCCGCGACCGGCGAGGTCGTCGAGAACGCGGTCCGCGCGGCTTCGTCTCTCGGGACGCTCGAGCGATGTCAGGATCCCGGCCTCCTTCGCGCCGTGGTCCGGCCGCCCGAGGACGCAGCAACCCGGACGGCCGTCTCCGCCCTCCGCGCCAGGCTGGCCGAGCCGCGCGCCCTCCGGCTCGTCGGGCGGCTCGCGCAGGGCCTCGACCTCGTCGCGCCGCTCGTCGAGGAAACGCGCCGACTGGCGTACGGGCCGGCGCTCGCCGAGGCGCTGCTCGTCCAGGGTGAGCTGTTGACCGATGCCGATCGGGTGGAGGCGGCGCGGTCGACCTTGGAGGAGGCCGTCTGGGCGGCGGAATTGGCCCGACACGACGAGGTCGCCGCGGAGGCGATCACGATCCTCGCTCCGGTCACGGCATTCAACCCGGCGCGGCTCGAGGTCGCGGAGGTCTGGTGCCAGCATGGCGAGATCATCCTGCGCCGGATGGGCGGCCACGATCAGTTGTGGGGGTGGCTGTTTCAGGGTCGCGTCTTGCTTCGAGAAGCCCAGGGACGTCTCGCCGAAGCGATCGAGGACGCGCGTCTCGCCATCGCCGCGAAGGAGCGGGCGCTCGGCCCCGACGCGCCCGACGTCGGCATCAGCGTCATGGGCCTGGCCAACGCACTCGTCGGCTTCGGGGATCACGTTCGCGGGCTCGAGGTCTCCGAGCGCGCCGTGCAGATCCTGTCGGCCGGCTTTGGACCGGAGCACCCGATGACGGCGGGTTGCCTCTCGAACCACGCCGAGTTTCTTTGGCGGGACGGCCGGCTCGCCGAGGCAGGCGAGTTCGCGACCCGGGCGCTCGCGGTCCTGGAACGAGAGACGGATCCTCGAGGTCTCTGGGTCAGCCACACGCTGCTGACGCTGGGCCTGGTTCACGTCGGGATGGGACGGAGCGACGAGGCGGTGCCGCTCCTCGAGCGAGCCGTGGCGATTCGCGAGGCGCTCGGCTGCATACAGTCCCGCCTGGCCGACGTTCACTTCGCGCTGGCCCGGGCGCTCGACGGCACTGGCGAGCACGATCGGGCGCTCGCGCTGGCCCGTCGCGCCCGCGCCGAGTACGACCACGCGTCGAAAACTCCGGTTGTCGAAAAGGACGCGGCCGAGCTCGATCGCTGGCTCGCGGCCCGCGGCGCGCGCCAGGACTAGCTGGTCTTCTGCGCCTCGACGTACCGAAGGCGCAGATCGTAGAGCAGGCTCGCGATCAGCTTCTCCTCGGCGGGCGTCAGGTTGCCCTTGGTTTTCTCCTCGAGCATGACGAGGATGTCGATGGTGTGCTTGGCGAGCGGCAGATCCTTCTGGGGCGCGCCGACGTCCGGGTGCTCGAGCTCGCCGAGGTGAAGCAGGGCCGAGCTGCCGAGCGACAGCACGAAGGTGTGGAAGTCGACGGCGGGGAGGTTGGGCGTCCCGCCGGCAGGCGCCGGGCCGGCACCGGCCGCGGGCGGCGGGGCAGCCGGTTCCTCGGGCGGGCGGGGCTCGCCCCCTTCAGCGAAGCTGCGCCGATCGGTGACCTTGAATCCGCCCTTCGCGTCCGAGTCGCCCATGCCGGGAAGGTTACGCACCCCCCCGCTGGGTTTCAATGACCCTGGTTGTTGCTTCCGGGCGGGGATTCGGTGGTCTCGGAGGCGGCGGGCTCGTCGGCCTCGGTGCCGCCGTACACGCCCTTATCCGCCACGTCGTCGAGGGACTTGAGATGCTTCTCGAAGTCCTTGCGGGTGACGAGGCCTTTCTTGATGTTGCGCTCGACCGTGCGGCGGTCGTAGAGGCGCGATGTCCTTGGGTCTTGGTCACGAGCCATGGCGGCCTTAGCTAGCACACGCCGTGGAAATATCCTAGCGGACGCGTCGGTTGTAAGCTGCGCGCCGCCATGGACGTCCGTGTCATCAACGAGCTCGTACATAAACAGTCCGCCTTCATCGACAAACTGAACGCCGAGGTCGGCAAGGTCATCGTCGGCCAGAAGGCGATGATCGAACGCATCCTGATCGGCCTTTTGACAGGTGGTCACGTCCTCTTGGAGGGCGTGCCCGGGCTGGCCAAGACGCTGACGGTCCGCACGCTGTCGGACGTGCTGGCCATGAAGTTTCAGCGCATCCAGTTCACGCCCGATCTGTTGCCGGCGGACATCGTCGGGACCGTCATCTACAATCAGGCGCGGGCTGAGTTCGTCCCCAAGCAAGGCCCGATCTTCGCCAACCTGGTTCTGGCCGACGAGATCAACCGCGCGCCGGCCAAGGTGCAGTCCGCGCTGCTCGAGGCGATGCAGGAGCGGCAGGTGACCATCGGCGACACCACCCACAAGCTGCCCGATCCGTTCCTCGTGATGGCGACGCAGAACCCGATCGAGCAGGAGGGCACCTACGCGCTGCCCGAGGCGCAGCTCGACCGCTTCATGCTGATGATCAAGGTCGGCTATCCGTCGCGCGAGGAAGAGCGCGCGATCATGGACCGGATGACCTCGCCCGTGAAGACCAGCGCCGAACGGGTCGCGACGCCGCAGGAGATCGCCGAGGCGCGCGGCGTCGTCAACGAGATCTACATCGACGAGAAGATCCGCGACTACATCGTCAGCATCGTCCACGCCAGCCGCGAGCCGAAGGCGCACGGCCTGGCGGATCTGGCCGACTTCATCGCCTTCGGCGCCAGCCCGCGCGCGTCGATCTATCTCAACATGGCGGCGCGCGCCCACGCGTTCCTGCGCCATCGCGGCTACGTCACGCCCGAAGACATCAAGGCGATCGGCGTGGACGTGCTGCGCCACCGGGTGATCCTGACCTACGAGGCGGAGGCGGAGGACGTCACCGCCGAAACGGTGGTGCGCAAGCTGTTCGAGCGCGTCGAGGTGCCGTAGCGCAGGCACTGGCCCCGCCCGGTCGCCGTCGCTGCCATTGCGCCGTCATGCTGCCCCGCGAGCTGCTCAAGCGGATCCGCAAGATCGAGATCGTGACCGAACGCCTGGTCCGCGATCGGATGGCGGGTCAGTACCACTCGGTCTTCAAGGGCCGCGGCATCGCCTTCGAGGAGGTGCGCCCGTACATCCCCGGCGACGACATCCGGTTCATCGACTGGAACGTCACGGCGAGGATGAACGAGGCCTACGTCAAGCTGTTCAGCGAGGAACGCGAGATGACGGTGCTGCTGGTCGTCGACATGTCGGCGTCCGGGCGCTTCGGATCGCGGCAGCGCGAGAAGCGCGATCTCGCCGCCGAGCTGGCCGCGGTGCTGGCGTTCTCGGCGATCCGCAACAACGATCGGGTCGGGCTGATCATCGTCACCGACACGGTGGAGAAGTTCGTGCCGCCCAAGAAGGGGAAGCGGCACGTGCTCCGCGTCGTCAGCGAGATCCTGTCGTTCTCGGAGAAGAGCGGGCGCACCGCGCTGGACGTCGGGCTCGACTTCCTCGGCCACGTGATGCGCCGCAAGGCGGTCGCGTTCCTGATCTCGGATTTTCTGGCGCCCGTCGCCAGCTACGAGCGCGCGCTGCGGATCACCTCGCGCCGCCACGATCTCATTCCGGTCACCGTCAGCGATCCGCTGGAGGAGGCGCTGCCCGACGTCGGGTTGATCGAGATGGTCGATCCCGAGACCGGCGGCGTGGTCGTGTTCGACACGGGTGGCCCCGAGGCGGCGGCGTTCGCGCGCGCGGCGCGGGCCGCGGCGGAGGCCCGCAATGCCCTCTTCAAGCGGCTGTCGATGGATCCGATCGAGGTGCGCACCGACCGCAACTACCTGCCCGCGCTCACGACCTTCTTCGAGGCGCGGGCGCGGAGGCTGCGGCATTGAGGGCGGGGGCGGTCTGGCCGGCCGTGATCCTGCTGCTCGGTGCGCGCGCCGCCGCGGGCGCCGACGCGGGCGCGGGCGCGACCGACGCGGGCGCCGTCGCCGCCGCGCCGACCGATCCGGACGCGCCCACGGCCGCCGCGCACGCCGACAAGAGCGAGGCGCACGTCGGCGATCCGATCCGCATCGGCATCGTCACCGTCGCGAAGGCGGGCGTGCCGGTCAACCTGCCTGGCACCTTCGATCTCGGGCCGTTCTCGCTGCTGGGACGCGATGACACCGTCGAGCAGAACCTGGGCGACGGCCGGATCCGGCGCGAGTTTGTGCTGCGCATCGCCGCCTACGAGCCGGGCGAGGTGCAGCTGCCGGCGATCGACGTCACCTATCTGGGTCCGCACGGCGAGGTGAAGACCGTTCACACGGGTTCGATCGCGATCAAGATCGCCAGCCTGATCGCGAACGAGCCCGAGCCCGCGCTCAAGGACGGCATGACGCCCGTGTCTGTGATGGAGGAGAACCGGGTGCCGCTCTACGTCGGGGTGGCCCTGCTGGCGGCCGGCGTGGGCGCGCTGATCACCTTCTTCATCGTGCGCAAGCTGCGCGGCCGGCGCGGCGATCGCCTCGCGCCGCCGCCGCGCCCCGCCCACGAGATCGCGCTCGAGCGGCTGGATCGCCTGGGCGCCCTCGGCTTCCTGGAGAACGCCGACAACCGTCCCTTCTACTTCGCGGTCTCGGAGGTGATCCGCGACTACCTGGGCGGCCGCTACGGGTTCGATTCGCTGGAGATGACGACCGACGAGCTGATCGCCGAGCTCAAGCGTCTCGCCGGGCGAGAATTGATGCTGGGCGAGATCCAGGGCTGGCTGTCGGCGTGCGATCTGGTCAAGTTCGCGAAGGTGTCGCCGACCGCGAACGAGGCGCGCGGCGCGCTGGAGGCCGCGATCCGGATCGTGAAGGCGACGCGGCCCGCGCCCGTCGTCGCCACGGCGTCGGTGGGCGCCAGCGCGGAGGCACGCCATGCGTGACGGCTCGCCCGCCGGCAGGAGCGGCGCGCGCCGACCGCCCATTCCTCACGGTCTGATCGTGGCCGTGTTCGTGCCGCTGGCGGCCGCCTACGCGTTCATGCTCCGCAACGTCGAGGGGTTCCGGTTCGCGCATCCGGTCCTGCTGGCGCTGATTCCCCCGGCGGTCGCGCTGGTGGTCTGGATGGAGCTGGGTCGGGCGCCGGCGCGGCGGGCGCTTTTTCTCTACTCGCGCGCGACCGAGCTCGGGTCCCAGCGGCCGGGGATCGTGGCCCGCCTGCGCGATCTGCCCGCGGTGCTGCGCCTGGCCGCGGTCGTGCTGATCGCGGTGGCGGCGGCGCGGCCCCAGAGCACGCGCGCCACGGACGAGCTCGAGGTCGAGGGCATCGACATCGTGATCGCCCTCGATCTGTCGGGCTCGATGCAGGAGACCGACCTGGTTCCGAACCGGCTGGAAGCCGCCAAGGCGGTCATCCAGGATTTCGTGCGCCGCCGACCGACCGATCGCATCGGCCTGGTGGTCTTCGGCCGCGAGGCCTACACCTACGCGCCGATGACGCTGGACCACGCCGCGCTGCTGCGCATGGTGAACGAGCTGCACCTCAACGTCATCGACGGCAATGCCACCGCGATCGGCGACGGCATCGCGGTCGCGCTCAACCGGCTGTGCGGCGAGGAGCTGCGGCGGATGACGGAGGCCGCCCGGGCGGCGGCCCAGGCCAAGGACGCGCCGGCGGGCGCGAAGGCGCCGGCCCCGAAGCCGCCCGAGGCCGACCCGCGATCGAAGGTGATCATCGTGCTGACCGACGGTGAGGACAACGCGAGCAAGCTGTCGCCCGAGGACGCGGCGCGCCTCGCGCAGACGCTGAAGGTGAAGATCTACACGGTCCTCGCGGGCGCCAACGTCGCCGAAGGGGAGGACCAGCCCGGGCGCCACGGCGTCAACCCGAAGCTGCTGGAACAGATCGCGTCCATGACCGGCGGGACGCCCTACCTGGCCACCGACACCGGGGCGCTGCGCGATCGGTTTCAGAAAATCCTCGCCGAGCTGAAGCGGGCGCCGATTCACGATCGCGGTACGCTGTACGCCGAGCTCTATCGGCCGTTCGTGCTGGTGGCGTTCGCGCTGCTCGCCATCGAGATCGCGCTGCGCCTCACCCGTTTCTCCCGGATCCCCTGACCATGCGGTTCGTCAGCCCACACGCGCTCTGGCTCCTGCTGGCGGTTCCGGCGGCGGTGATCGGCTACGGCATCTTCTTCGGCGTCCGTCGGCGCCGGCTGGCGCGCCTCGGCGACGAGGCGTTGATCGCGCGGATGACGGCGGGCGTGTCGATGGGGCGCAAGATCGGGCGCGCTGCGCTGATGGTGGCGGCGCTCGGGATGACGGCGATCGCGCTGGCGCGCCCGCAGGTGCCGGGCAAGTCGCGTCCGGCCAAGCAGCGGGGGCTGGACCTGGTGGTGGCGCTCGACTTTTCGCGATCGATGCTGGCGACCGACATCTACCCGTCGCGGCTGGAACGTTCGAAGCGCGAGCTCGGCGAGCTGCTGGCGACGCTGGCCGGCGATCGCGTCGGCGTGATCGCGTTTGCGGGCGAGACGCTGGCGTACCCGCCCACGACCGACTACGCGGCCATCAAGCTGTTCTGGTCGGACCTGCACCCCTGGGACATGCCGGTCGGCGGGACGGCGATCGGCCGCGCCATCCGCGCCGGCCTCGACCAGCTGGTCACGCTGCGCGGCAAGGCGGGCGCGACGGACGCCACGCGCGGCCAGGCGATCCTGCTGCTGACCGACGGAGAGGACAACGACAGCGAACCCCTGGACGCCGCCGACGAGGCATCGAAGCTCGGCGTGAAGATCTTCACGGTCGGCGTCGGCTCGCGCTCGGGCGAGCTGATCCCGGAGTATGACGAGCACGGCAAGGTGACCGGCTACGTCAAGGATCCCGACGGGAAGTACGTGACGTCGCGGCTCGGGGAGCAGACGCTGGTCGAGATCGCGCGCCGCACGGGCGGCGAGGTGTTCTACGCCGATTCGAAGCGCTTCGGCGTCGACGACGTCGCGCACGCGCTGGCGGGGCTGAAGCGGACCGAGAACGACGGGCGTCCGGTGCCCCAGTACGAGGAGATGTTCCAGTGGCTGCTGCTGGCGATCCTGCTGGCGCTCTGCGCCGAGGCGGCGATCGGCGAGCGGCGGCGGCGCGCGCTGGCGAAGGGGGCGGCGTCGTGAAGCACCCGGCCCTCGCGCTGGCGGCGGTCGCGCCGCTGCTGTTCGGCTTCAAGCTGTTCGAGAGCAAGAACGGCGAGGTCGAGCAGGGGAACGCGGCGCTTCAGGCGGGAAAGGCGGAGGACGCGCTGACCCATTACGACAAGGCGGTGGCCAAGCTGCCCGCCGATCCGGGCCTGCATCTGGATCGCGGCGCGGCGCTGTACGCGCTGTCCCGGTTCGCCGAGGCGGGCCAGGAGTTTCTGCGCGCGACGGAGGCCCAGGACGAATCGCTGAAGGCCGAGGCTTTCCGCAACTTCGGGAATGCGCTGGCCAAGCAGGACAAGCCAAAGGAGGCGGTCGAGGCCTACAAACGCGCGCTGGCGTTGCGGCCCGACGACAAGGCCGCGAAGTGGAACCTCGAGATCGCGCTGAAGAAACAGAAGGAAGAGGAAGAGAAGAAGAAGAACGACGAGAAGAACAAGGACGACAAGGATAAGGACAAGGACAAGAACAAGAAGGACGACAAGGACAAGGACAAGCAGGACAAGAACAAGAAAGACAAGCAGGACAAGAAGGACGACAAGGACAAGGACGCGAACAAGGACAAGCAGCAGCCGGAAAAGAAGAACGAGGCCGAAAAGCAGCCGCAGCCCGAGAAGGACAAGGCGGCCGAGCCCGAACGGATCCAGCAGATGCTGCAGAACCTGGAGGCGAACCCGAAGGATCTCGAGCGCGAGCGCGCCCGCCTGCGCGCCGTGCGCCGCGCGCCGCCGGCGCGGGACTGGTGATGCGCCTCGCCGGGCTCGCCGCCGCCGTCGTCTTGCTGGCCGTCCGGGCGGCGGTTGCTGCCCCGTCGTTCAGCGCGTCGATCGATCGGCCTGCGGTGGCGCCGGGTCAGCCGTTCATCTATCACGTCACCCTCGTATCGAACTCCCAGGGGCAGCCGGAAGACTTCAAGCCGCCCGATTTTCGCGGGCTGCAGCTGCTCGGCGGTCCTTCCATCCAGACCGGCGTCAACATGGTGATGGGCGGCGGCGGCGCGTCGGTCGAGAGCACGGTGACCTGGAGCTTTCAACTCGCGGTGGCGCCGGGGACGCGCGGGCCGGTGTCGATCGGCCCCGCGCGCGTCCGTGGCCTCGGTGGCCAGCAACTGACGTCCAACTCCGTGTCGGTGCGCATCGGCGCGGCCGCGCCCGGCCAGACGGGCGCGCCCCAGCGCCAGCGGCAGCCCAGCATGTTTCCGCGCGGCCTGTTCGGCGACGAGCAGGAGGCCGAGGAGGCGCCCGCCTCGACCGCCGCGCCGTTTCTGCGGGCCACCGCCGACAAGAAGCGCGCCTACGTCGGCGAGCAGGTGACGGTCACCTGGCAGCTCTTCGTGCCGGAGATCCAGAACTACCAGCCGACCGTCCAGCCGAAGACGGACGGCTTCTGGGCCGAGGACATCCCGTCGACGAACCCACCCGGCCAATTCACCTACACGAACCAGAACGAAGGCGGGCAGCAATACAAGGTCGCCGTCGTGCAGCAGCGGGCCCTGTTTCCGCTGGCGCCCGGCAAGCTGACCGTGTCGCCGATGGAGGCCGACGTCGCCCACGTCGATTTCTTCGGGCGGCCGTTCCGCCTGCGGCACATCAAGTCCGACGCGCTGGTCATCGAGGCGCTCCCGCTGCCGAAAGAAGGCCAGCCGGCCCACTTCCCGTCGGCCAACGTCGGGCGGTTCACGCTGGACGTCGCCGTCGATCGGGCCGCGGTCGCCGTCGGTGACGCGGTCACGCTGACGGTGACTGTGCGCGGGGCGGGCAACGTGCGCAACGTCGTGGTGCCCGATCTGCCCACGCTCGCCGGCTGGAAAGGGTACGAGCCCAAGACCACCGTCACGATGGAGGGGGGCGCCACGGCGTCGGGGAGCAAGACGATCGAGTGGCTGATCCGCCCGGAGCGGCCGGGGACGACGACGATCCCCGCGCTGACGCTGGTCAGCTTCGACCCGACCGACCGCCGTTACGTCGAGGCCAAGAGCCAGCCGATCGACGTCCAGGTCGGCGGTCAGGCGACGGATGCGTCGGCGGGCCCGGCGCCCGTGGCCGCGGCGACGCCCGCGGGCCTCGACAACGTGATCGCCGCGGAGATCCGGCCGATTCGCGCGCACGGCACGCCGTCACGGTCGATCGGCGCCTCGTTCCTTCACGGCGTCGGTTTCCGGCTGACGCTGCTGATGCCGCCGCTCGCCTTCGTCGGGTTTGCGTTGGTGGGACGCGTGCGCGCGCGGCTGTCGCGCGACGAGCGGCGGACCAGCCGGCGCCGGCTGCGCTCGATCGCCCGCCGGCGGCTGCACGCGGCTGCGGCCCACCGTGAGGCGGGCCGCGCGGCCTCCTTCTACGTCGAGATCGAGCGGGTGTTGCGCGAGACGCTCTCGGAGAAGCTGCGGGTCCCCGTCGCGGGGCTGCGCAGCGAAGAGCTGGGCGCGCTGCTCGCCGCGCGCGGCCTGCCCGCGGAGGACGGGGCGCGACTGCTGGCCGTGCTGGCCGCTTGCGACGAGGCGCGGTTCTCGCCGGGCGGCGAGCCGGCCGGGCGGCCCGCGCAGGACGAGATGCTGGAACGGGCGGCGGCGCTGATCGACCTCATCGAGAAGGCGCCGCTCGCGACCGGGGGGACGGCGTGAGAGCGGCGTTGCGCGGATTGGCGGTCGTCGCGGTGGCGCTGGTGATCGCGCAGGGGCGGGCGCGCGCCGATCGCGTCGACGAGGCCTGGCGGCGCGGCAACGAAGCCTACCTGCGCGGCGACTACGCCGCCGCCGTCGCCGCGTATCAGGAGGTCGATCGCCAGGGCCTCGCGTCGAGCGACGTCGCGTTCAACCTGGGCGACGCGTACTTCCGCAAGGGCGCGCTCGGGCCGGCCATCTGGGCGTTCGAACGGGCGATCGCGTTCGATCCGAACGACGACGATGCCCGGTACAACCTGGACCAGGCCCGCAAGCTGGCGGCCCGGCGGGCGCGCGATCGCATCGAAGGCGAGGACAAGGATCCGGCCTGGATGCGGCTGGTCGGCGGCTGGTCGGCGGCCACCGAGACCTGGGCCTTCGTCGGGTTCTACCTGGCGTTCTTCGTCGTTCTGGTCGGGCGGCGGTGGGCGCGCCACGAGTGGCGGCCCGCGCTCATCGCGGGCGCCGCGCTGCTCGCGGTGGGCGCGCTTGCCTCCGGGGCCCTGCTGGCCGGGCGCGTCTACCTGGATCGCATTCCGTTCGGCGTCGTCTTGCCCGACGAGATCGCGGTGAAGGAAGGGGCGGACGTCAACTACCGGACCAGCTTCGACGCGCACGCGGGCCTGCGCGTCCGGATCGTCGACCACGATCAGGACTGGCTGCGGGTTCGCCTGGCCAACGGCCTCGAAGGCTGGGTGCGCGCCCAGGACGTCGGGCGGATCTAGCCGCTCCGCTCACTTCTTCGTCGCGGGCCGCGGCCGTCGGGCTCCGCTCGCCTTTGGGTTGAGGG
>DATFXS010000461.1:0-2697 GCA_035315605.1 Polyangia bacterium | reverse complement strand
GCACCGGGCGCCCGCCGACCACGAGAAAGCGGTCCTTCAGCGTGACGTCGTGCCCGAACCGGCCGTGGACGGAGTCGTGCTTCAGAAGGTAGGCGAGCTGCCGCGGCTCGAGCAGATCGTTGACCGCCACCACCTGCACGTCCGTCCGTTGCGCGGCGGCGCGGAACGCCATCCGGCCGATACGCCCGAAGCCGTTGATGCCGATCTTGAGCATGAGGATCGGATAGCGCGGAATCCCGCTGGCCCAAAGGACAATGCCATTGCATTTTCGGCCATGGCGGCCAGAATGAAGAAAGCGACATGCGGCGCGCGACGAAACGGGTCTGGTTCCTGGTCGTTCCGGGCACCGGCGTGCTCGACATCGCCGGGCCGTGGGAGGTGCTCGGGCACGCGAACGACGTCCTCGGCCGCTCCGCCTATGACCTGAGTCTGGTCGGGCCGCGCGCGCCGGCGGCCACGACGCGGCACGGTCTGGTCGTGGCGGGGATCCGGCCGCTGTCCCGGCGGGGCGAGGGTCTTCCGGACGTGGCGATCGTGGCGGGCGCGCCGATGCGCCCGACGCCGGAGGTGAACGCCCGTCTCGTGCCCTGGCTGCGCCGGTTCCATCGGCGCATCCCGACGATCGTCTCGATCTGCACGGGCGCGTTCGTGCTCGGCGCGGCGGGCCTGCTGGACGGGCGGCGCGCCACCACGCACTGGATGTTTCTCGACGAGCTGCGCGCCCGCTTTCCCGCCGCGCGCGTCGTCGACGAGGGAATCTTCGTCAAGGACGGCCGGATCTGGTCGTCGGCGGGCATCACCGCAGGAATCGATCTGACGCTGTCGATGGTCGAGGAGGATCACGGCCAGCCCGTGGCGATGGCGGTGGCCCGCCGGCTGGTGCTGTTCCTGCGCCGCTCGGGGAATCAGGCCCAGTTCAGCGCGGCGCTTCGGCGGCAAGAGAAGGAGCCGCCGCGCCTGCGCGACATCTCGGCGTTCGTCGTCGAGCACATCGACGAGGCGCTGCCGGTCGAACGGATCGCGGCCGGCGCGGGCATGAGCGCGCGGTCGCTCAGCCGCTGGTGCCGCGAGCACCTCGGCGAATCGCCCGCCGAGCTGGTGCGCCGCCTGCGGATCGACGAGGCCCGGCGCCTGCTCGAGGAGACGTCGCTGTCCCTCAAGGAGGTCACGGCGCGCACCGGCCTCGGCGACGCCAGCACGATGTGGCGCGTGTTCACGCGCCGCCTCGGCGTCACCCCGGCCGCGTACCGCCAGCGGTTCGCCGCCGCGGCGTAGCGGCCCCGGCCTCAGGAAATGCCGCGATATGCCGAGAAGGGGGGTGTGACAGCGTCACGCATCGGTGTCGTCCGGGGTGTGCTGGCCGCGTGCGCGCTGGCGCTGGTGACCGCGTCGGCCGGTCCGGCGCAGGCCGGGGACACGGAGGATGCGCGGGCGCTCGCCGACAAGGCGACCGCTGCGTTCGCCCTGGGTAAGTACGCCGTGGCGGCGGAATACTTCGAAAAGTCGTTCGAGCTTCGCCCTGATCCGGCGCTGCTCTACAACGCCGCCCAGTCGCACCGCCAGGCCGGCAACAAAGAGCGGGCGTTGCTGCTCTACCGCAACTACCTTCGCCTCTACGCCAAGAAAGAGAAGCGCGCCGAGATCGAAGCGCGCATCGACGAGCTGGAGAAGGCGATCGCGCACGACAAGGCGGTCGAGACCAAGCCGCCGAACAGCACCGAGCCGATCGCCGGAGGTCCAGCCGTGACGCCCATCGTGCCGCCCGGCAGTGAAACGTCCGCGCCGGCCGCCGGCGCCCCGCCGGCCGCGGCGGTGCTGACGGCGCAGCCGCCGACATCCACCGCGCCCACGCTGGTCGCGAAGCCCGGCCCGCCGGCGCAGGAGGATTCGGTTCTGAAGAAGCCATGGTTCTGGATCGCCACCGGGGGCGGCGTCGCCGTCGCCGTCACCGTGGTGTTGTTGCTGACGATGGGCGGGTCCAAGGATCCGTCGCCCAGCGTCGGAAGGATCAACGCAAATTGAGGCGCGTCCGCTTCTGGTCCTGCGCCGTCATCATGCTAGCCGCCGGTTGCGGCGCCAGCACCAATCCGTGCAAGCAGGGGACGCTGCTGGTGACGGCGTCGCTCGACAGCAGCGCGCGCATCGCCGACAACCTCGAGATCACCGTCGCGATCGCGGGCGGCTCGCCCAGGCAGAACATCCTCGCCTACAACTCCGGGATGGCGGAGGGAACGATCGAGATCGACTTTCCAGGCGGGTACCCCACGGGTGAGTCGGTGACCGTCGCCGTGCGCGCGACGAAGGCGGGCTCGGAGGTCGGCGCCGGCAGCGGCGCGGTCACGCTCCCCTCGGGCTGTGCGACGCTCGCGATTCACGTCAGCGGCGCGGACGGCGGCGCAGGATCGGGCGGGGGCGGCGGCACGGGCGGAAACGCGGGCAGCGGTGGCGGCGGCACCGGGGGCAGCGTTGGTGGCGGTGGCGCGGCCGGCGGGCGCGGCGGTGCGGGCGGAACGGGCGGCAGCGCGGGTGTCGGCGGCAGCGCGGGTGTCGGCGGCAGCGCGGGTGCGGGTGGCAGCACGGGCGGACGTGGCGGCACGAGCGGCGGCGGTGGAACGACGGGCGGCTCCGGGGGCGGCGCCGGAACGGCCGGGGGCGGCCGCGGCGGAGCGGGCGGAACGGGCGGCTCCGGCGGGACCG
>DATFXS010000460.1:0-11030 GCA_035315605.1 Polyangia bacterium | reverse complement strand
GGCGCCGTGGTTCGGAACGTGGTTGCCGTATCCGTAGAACAGCCAGCTCTGCTTCATCGACACCGGGATGGTGAACCCCGGATTCGGATACTGCGGGTTCGCGGCCTCGTTGAACGGATCGACGTGCCGCCCGTCGATCGTCACGGCGTCGACCCTCAGGTTGAAGTCGGTCATCGGCGCCTCGGGCGCGAACATCGACCAGCCCTGGAACAGATCCAGGTAGCTGACGGCGGCCGCGATCGGCTTCGAGTTGTGATGGTCGATCACCCGGTGCGCGGCCCAGTTCTCGTCGAGCACCTGGCTGCCGGCCACGCCCATCAGCATGACGATCACGACCTCGCGCGCCGCGGGCAGACCGCGCCGGATCGCCGCGAACACCGGCCCCGGGGCGGCGACGCGCGCCCACCGGCCGGGCGTCAGCAGCACCGCCGCCTGCCCGATGATCGCGGTCAGGCGCGCGACAATGCGCGCTCCGAAGGCGGCGCGCTTGTCGCTGCGCGCCCACCAGCGCTCGAACGCGTCCCAGTCCTCGCCGCGGATGAAGTTCGGCGCATAGGCGATCATCGCGGGCACGAAGTTGCCGAGGTTCAGACAGGCCGCGAACCCCATGTGCAGGCCGAACACCAGTACGATCGCCAGGCGCCGGCAGCCGCGCACCCAGAAGGGAGACAGCAACAGGATCGGCAGCATCGCCTCGGTCACGAGCGCGCTCCAGGTCAGCCCCTTGGCGAACCCCGGCGACATCCAGTTGCGCAACCAGACGGCGAACCAGGTCGCCAGCCGGTCCAGGTTGATCGCGTAGTGAACGGCGCTGCCGTCCTGCAGCCAGCTGCGCCCCTGCTTGTGGATGGCGTTGAAGGTGTAGATGATCGCGAGCTGCATCGTCACCGCCAGCACGCCGAGCGACACGAACGACTTCGTGGCCGGTGGGGTCGGGAGCGCTTCCGCCGCGGCCGGCGCGGGCGGCGGCGCGGCCGAGGCACGCCGGCGGGCCAGCACGGCGTCGACTGAGAAGGCGCGCCCGGTCGGCAAGAACATCGTCCACGTGGTCAGCAGGCCGAGGACGACGTCGCCGCCGTTGTCGAACAGCAGCGTCCGGCCGTGCAGGCTCAGCATCGCGATCCACGCCAGCACCTGCGACAGCTTGGTCCGGAAGCCGACCAGCAACGCGAGGTAGACGAAGAGGCAGATGACGAAGCCGAACGCCGCCTCGTACCAGTACGAGCAGAGATAGAACAGCGAGAAGACGTGGTCCCACGACGGGCGCCAGAGCAGCGAGTGGTTCGGGATGATGCCGTCGTTCGTGTACCAGATGCCGAGCTCCAGCCACCGCCCGATCAGATCGCGCAGCAGCACCAGCGCCAGCGCGATGCGGCCGGCGGCGAGGCTGCGCACGTCCGCCGTCAGATAGATGCGGCGGATCTGTTCATACAGCCGGTCCATTCGCGGAAAGCGTTTTTGCACGCCGCCCGGGGCTGCATTCGTCGTACCAGCGACGGCGGGCTGGGTTTCAGGCGCGGGGGGAACGTCGTCTGGGCTCATCGAGGCTCGGCACTGCGACGGAGATGTCGCGCCGCCCTTTCTATCATCAACGCGGCGCCTGTCGCGCCCATGTCAGCGGTCGAGCCGCGCGATCGTTCACCGCGCCAGAGCGCGCGACAGCGACGCAAAAATTTCGCTCCGCAGCGCGGGCGGAAGCTCGTGCCGGACGCCCGGAAAGACGCGCAGCTCGGCGCGCGCGCCGCGCTTGCCGAGCTGCCGGACACCCTCGCGGTCCTCCTCGACGGGGACCAGCGGATCGGCGTCGCCGTGGAAGGCGACGATCGGCGGCAGCGCGCGCGCGTCGACGGTCGTCAGCTCGAGCATCTCGGGGAACAGGAACCAGCCACGGGGAACGCCGCCGCCACGGCGCGCGGGTGCTCGACCGCGACGGCCCAGGTCAGCATGCCGCCCTGAGAAAATCCCATCACGATCGGCCGCCCGCGCGTCGGGCGCGCCGCCCGGATCGCATCGGCGGTCGCGATCACCCGGTCGGCGAGCGCCAGCAGCTCGACCGCGATCGCGCGCCGGTTCTCGAGGTGCGCGCGCGCGCCGAGGAACCAGGCCTGACCGTCGCCCCACGGGTGCGGCGGGCGCAGGATCGCGACGCGGGCGCGGGCGGGCAGCTCGCGGAACAGCGGCGCGAAGCCCTCGGCGGTGTCGCCCCGACCGTGCAGCGCGATGACGAGCGGCAGCTCCTCGTCGGCACCGGCTCCGCCGGTCACGATCTCGAGATAGGGAAGCGGCTCTGGGCGGCGGGCGTGCGTCGCGCACGCCGGCGCCGGCAGCAGCGCAACCAGGGCGGCGGCGAACACGGCGCGGGCCACGCGACGAGATTACGCCGTCGCGCGACCGAATGCCCTACGGCGACGGCGCGGGCCCGCAGACCTTGAAGTCCATGCCGTTGGCCTGACCGATCACGCTGCAGGTGGGCGACGCGAACGTGCAATCGGTTTCGTCCTTGCACGCGATCAGCGTGTTCACGCCGTCGCCGGGACACATGATCTTGGCGCGGCAGGTGACCGTCAAATCCATCAGGCCGAGGCAACACGTCGTCCCGGCCGGGCAGTCAGCCGGGGTGAAGCATGGGAGGGCCAGCTTCTCGCAGCCGTCCATCACGAAATCCTGGGGCGGGATGCAGAGGGCCAGCGGAGGGGCCTTCTTGTAGCAGCAGACCTGGCCCATGTCGCACACAGCGGTCCCGCACAGCATCGGCCCGTCCGCCCCCCCGTCGTTTGTTGGCTCGTTTGGGGGGGTGAAATCGCACTTATGAGTGTTCCCACCCCCGCAGCAACCCGCCACCGCGATGGCAATCATGCAGATCGCCCAAGCGAACCGACAATCAGTCTGCGACATTCTGATCATAGTTTGCCGAATTTGAGGGACAATCGACAGGGATCGGGCCCTTTCCACCGCTGAAATAGCTTAGTGCCCAAGCATGGTTCTTGCTTGGGTTTTTCGGCCGCCGGACCTAAACGATTCTGTCACACACCCCGTGCGTTCGTTTCTTCCGCAGCAAATACTCGGCCAGTCCGTCGCGCCAGCCGGCCAAACCGGTTGGCGCTCGGCTAGCCGCACTCTGATGCTGGTTGCCCTCGTGACAACCTGCGCCGGATGCGGGGATGTCCACTTCGTGCCCTCCCCGTACACCCCGCAGGAAGTCGCGCTGGTCTACAGCGCGCAGGAAGACATCACCGTCGTGCGGTGGCGGGTCTCGGCGACGCTGCCGCTGACGCAGACGCGATTCGAGATGCTCGGCCCGAACGGCTACCAGCCGATCGACTTCTCCCAGTCGGTGTTCCCGGGCGGGCTCACCGCCTGCACCGACGGATTCGGCACCTGCGCGCAGTACGTGGTTCGCGGCCAGTACACCGTGCCCAAGGACGCCAAGCCGGTGCAGGCGGTCCACGAGGTGTACGGGGTGCTCCCGGGTGGTCCCCCCACGATCAAAACGCTGGCGCAGACGCTGTCGCTGCAGTCGTTCTTCCACTCTCACAACGACATGGTCTATCTGAACATCACGGACCAGGTCGCCGCCGCGGATCCCTACAACTATCCGCGCTCGTACGAGCGGACGATGTGGCCGACGACCGGCCTCTGCCTGTCGGACGCGGCGCCGACCGACGTCAGATTTTCACCGCTCGATACCAGCGGCGGCTTTCCGCCGGACCTGCCGCTCACCGATACGGGCACCTACTGCGTCGCCGCGCGCCCGATCCCGTCGGACGGTGGCGACGCCGCCATGGTCCAGGTCCGGATCGCGACCCTCCCCGAGTTCATGACCGGCACACAGACCTTCGATCCCCCCGTCGAGCGGTCGCCGATCGTCTACCAGCTGGTGCTCGATCTGGACATTCCGGTGCCCGATCGTTGCGCGGACGTCATCCAGAAGATCGAGGATCTGACGTCGCGGTACATGATGGGCTCGGGCGCCGAGGTTCACAAGCTGCCGACCATCAACCTCGCGGCGAGCGCGTCGTCGCAGTGCGCGCAGACGAACGATCGCACGCTGGACGCCGGGAACATGTCCGATCAGGTCAGGCAGGTGATCGGGACGCTGACGGGAAAGCACCAGCAGTATCACCTGATGTACTTCAACAACCTGGATGCTCCGCTGCCGACCCCGCTGATCACCTCGATGCAGTCGCTGTTCGGCGACCTGCAGCCGTGGCCCGCCACCACCGACTTCCGGCTGTTCTCGTGGATCTTCAACCCGGGCGCCGGGTATGCCTCACCGCTGAGCTGGTGGGCGTTCTGGGTCTGGGAGACCACCGACGACATGTTCGCGATGGCGATGGCCGACTACGGCCACCAGAAGCTGCCGTACACGACGCAGGAGCACGATCCCCTCGAGCCCGTGCCGCTGCTGTCCGCGACGGACCTCGCGACGTTTGAGGGCGACCTGGTGAAGCTCTGCAATCCGCAGGTCACGCCGATCGCGTCGCTGCCCTTCCGCCACGTCATCAACGATCCAAGCTGGACGATCTCGTCCGCCGACCCACCCTCGTACCTCGTGACGATCAACAACCAGGTCGTCGTCCCAGCCAGCGACTTCGTCGAGCAGAGCGTCATCGTGAACTACCAGATCTGCACGCGGTACTGCGTCGATCATCCGTACGTCAACGCGGCCGGCAAGGGCGAGCTGTCCTGGGCCGACAGCTACAACTGCGCGGGCGGAAGCAACTGATGGGCGCGCTCGTCACAGGCGCCGTCGCGCTGGCGCTGACCGCCGCGTCTGCCGCCGGGGGCTCGCCCGCCGCCAATCCGGCGCCGACCACGGCGGCACCCGTGACCGCGGCGGCGGCCCCGGCGCCCGCGCCAGTTCCCGCGCCCGCGCCGGCGCCGGCGGTGGCGCCCTTGCCACCTCCGTCCGCGTCGGCGCCGCCATCGATCCCGAAGGCCACGGCCGCCCGGGCGGGCGTGCTGCGCGATCCCGCGCCGCGGCCCGCGACCGACGTTCGCGTCCAGTCGCGCTTCGCCGTCAAGGCGAAGACCGTGCAGCTGTTCGCGGCCGGCGAGTGGCTGTCGCGGGGCGACTTCTACAACAGCCCCGGCGCACGCGTCGTCGGGACTTTCTACCCGCTGGAGCCGCTCGGCGTCGAGCTGCAGATCTCGCACTACTGGAGCTCGCTCAACGCCGAGGCGGAGCGGGTCAAGAGCACGCTCGGCGCGCTGCCCGACAGCCACGCGCCGGCCTGGCTGTTTCTGGCGGGCCTCCGTTACTCGATCGGCTACGGCAAGCTGATGATCGGGGGCCTGGGCGGCGCGGTCCACTTCGAGCCGCAGGCGTTCGTCCACGCGGGGATGCACGCGCACGACGGCGACGTGGGACCGTCGGGAGACGGCGGGCTGGGGCTGCTCATCTACCTCATGCCGAAGCTGTTCGTGCGCGTCGACGCGGCGATCGTCTACGAACGTGAAGATCGTTCCGGCCAGTCGGTGGGCGTGTGGGGGACGCTGCCGTCGCTCGGCGTGGGAGGGACGCTGTGAAGCGCGCCGGGCTGGTGGCGGCGGTTGCGCTGGCCGGCTGCAGTCATGGCCGATCGGGCCCGGTCTTGGGCGCGGGCGCGCCCGTGCCCGAAACGCGGGACGAGCTGCTGGTGGCGACCGGCGACGCCGTCTGGCGCGGCGATCTGACGGCCGCGCACGCGACGCTGACCCGGCTGGCGGATCGGGAGCGCGGCATGGCCGACTCGGCGCTCGATTTCTGGTCCGAGCTGCTGGCGCTGCTCCGGTGCGAACCGCTGGCCAGCGTGCCGCGGCCCATCCGCCACAACCAGTCGCTCTCCGATCCGTGGGACGGGCTGCGCCGCCTCGCCCAGATCGAACGGGTGCGTCTCCTGCGTGAGCCGCCGTCCAAGGCGACCGAGTACGTGGGCGGCCATCTCAGGACCGGCGTCGGGGAGCAACAGGTCGTCTGGCCGGTCGAGCACGAGCTCTGGTCCGACGAGTTTCCGATGCCGGCGGTGGTCAGCCGCTGCGCGCCGCTGGCGCCGGCCCAGGCCGCGACGGCCGATCGCGCGGAGGACGCCCCGCTGCCCACCGCCACGGCTGGCGAGCCGGAGCTGGCGCTGGTGGCGTCGGCGGCGGACCAGCTGCCGACCGATCACCCGGCGACGCCGCTTTTGCTGGTGCAGGCGGCGGTGCTCAACATCTCCCGTGGCGAGCCGCGCGCGGCGATCGATCCGCTCGCGCAGCTGGAACAGATGTCGCCGGCGGGCCTGACGCCGGCCGAACACGATCGGGTGGTCCTGGCGAACGCGCTCGCCGCGATCGCCGATCCGTCGGCCAAGCCCGACGCTCTGCTGGTGCGCGGGCGCGCGGCGCTGGCGCTGAAGATCAACGCCCCGGCGCGACGGGCGCTGTCGCTGCTGCTGGCGGAGCGGCTGGCGGCCGCGGGCCGCGCGGACGACGCCTCGGCCCTGCTGGGACCGCCGCCTCACGGCGACGACGCCGTCGGCCGTTACATCGCATTCAAGCAGATGGAGGCGCACGCGCGCGCCAGCCGGCTCGGCCCCTTGCTGGCGGAGGCGCGCGAGGTGCTGGGGCGCCGCTCGCACGACCAGGTCGAGGACGATCCGACGTCGCTGGCGATCATGGACATCGCGCTGCGGACGCTGCTCGCATCGCCGGTCTCCGACGAGACGCTGGAGGTGCTGGAATCGCTCGGGCCGCCCCGCGAGCGGCTGGGCCGCGCGGACGCGTTCGCGCAGGCGGCGCTGGAGAGCGGGGCGTTCCGGTCCGCGATGGTCACCTTCCTCTGGCTGTACGAGAACGACCGCGACCCGAACCGCCAGCTGCAGAACCTGGCGCGGGCGTCGGTCGCGGCGGCGCGCGCCGGCGACCGCGGCGAGTTCGCGCGGACCTTCCGGCTGCTGGCGGGACAGGACGAGACGTTCGGCGACGCCGACGCGCCCGACAAGAAGACCGATCGAAGAGCCGACCGCCGGGCCGACCGCAAGCCGGAAAGCAAGCCCGACAAGAAGACCGACAAGGGCGACCGGCCCGACCGGCCCGACAAGGGCGAGCGGCTGGACCGGAGGCCGCGCGACGGCTCGATGATCGCCACGGCCGAGAGCGAGAAGGTGCGCGAGAAGCGGCGCGCGGCGCGTTCGGTCAACTGGCAGCGCGCGCTGCTGGTCGTGGCGCGCGACGCGCTGCCCGCGCTGGTCGAGAACGACGACCAGGCGAACCTCGCCACTCTGGTCGACACGTTGAAGCGCCACCTGGGCGACGCCGGGCGCGGACCGGTCGACGAGGAGCTGACCACGCTGTACCGCGCCGCCAGCGCGCACCTGAAATCGGGCGCCCGCGCCTACGCCGAGACGATCGGCGCGGACCGGCGGCCCATCCTGCTCGGCGACGTGCTGATCGGCCGCAAGTACGATGTGCCCGCGCCCGCCATCGATCTGTCGTCGGCGATCGACGAGATCGGCACGCTGGTGTTCGTCCCGCGGCGCGGAAACGACGCCAGCACGGCGGCGATCGTGCGCTGGCCGGGCCGCATGGGCGTCGCTTGGACCGGGAGTCGATCGTGAGGGGAGGAAGGCGCGCACCGATGCTGGCGGCGGCCGTGGCCGGGCTGGCCGCCGCGCTGTCGGCCGGCGCGGCCCGCGCCTATACTTTCGTGGACGAGCTGCCGGAGGACGCCTGCGCGCGGGCGCGCGCCTACGATCCGCAGGACAGCAGCGACGCCGCACAGCACGCGCGCCGCGCCTGCCGTCTCGAAAACTTCGATCAACACCTGGCCGAAAGGCGGAGCCAGCAGGTCGCCGCCGAGCAGGAGGCCCGCGACGCCGCGATCGAGAAATGGATGGTCGGGACGCAGCCGGCCCGGGTGATCAATCCGATCGCGGTCGAGCTGTTCGCCGGCAGCGGCATCATCAATTACGGCGCGGCGATTTCCTGGAACGTGCTCCGCCAGCTCGAGCTCGCCGCCCACATCGGCCAGCGCCAGATGGACTGCGCGACGTCGACGTCGAGCAGCGGCGGCAACTGCACGCGCACCACCTGGAGCATCGGCGCGCGGTGGATCCTGGGCGATCGGGACTTCGCCCCGTTCGGCGGGGTCGCGTTCTCGTCGACGCACGCGCCCCTGAAGATCAACCACTACGACCAGCAGGCGATGACGACGACGTTTCTCGACGGCAAGGGCATCGCGGACAGCGGCAGCCTGTCGGCAGGTGTGCAGCTGGCCGTCAGCCAGGTGCGACTGAGCCTGGAGTACATTTTCGAATACGTCTTTTTCACAGGAGCGACTCTGAACGACATGCAGCGCCCCAGCCCGGATCTCAGAAGCGTCTGGAACGACAGCCTCAAACAGGACCGCCACGGCGTCCGCTTTCAGGTGGGCTTTGCGTTCTAGCCGGCCCACACGACTGGTCGTCGCGTGCGCGCTGCTGGTCGCGGCGCCTGCCGGCGTCGTGCGCGCGCAAGACGCGCCCGCTCCGCAACAACCGCCGCCGGGGAAAGGACAGCCCTACAATCCGTATGGGCCCCGGGGCTCGACGTCGACCTCCCCGGGCGCGGACCAGCAGCAGCCGTACTGGCAAGCGCAGCCCCGCCCCGCACCGGGCCAGCAGCCGCAGGACGGCAGCGGGGTGCAGCAGCGCTCGGACTCCGAGAATCCGCGCCTCCGTTTTCGCCCGCCCGCGGATCCGTTCGCCGGCGACCAGCGCTCGTCCGGCACGCGCCCGACGACCGTGATCGAAGCGGCGTCCAGCCCCGGCACGGTCAGCCGCGTGCAAGTCGAACCGCCGGCGAGGCCGCGCACCGTATCACCCAGCCAGGTCGAGCAGCTGGTTCAGCGATCGCAGGACACCATCGACTTCTTCGAGCTGGTCGACGACATCATGGACGAGATCGCGCGCCAGCTCGGGCGCGAGGATCCGAAGCTGATGTCGCCGATGGCGATCAAGCTGGTGCGGCTGTCGTCGAACCTGCGTCCGGAGTTCGCGGGCACGCTGCAGACGCGCCTGATCGCGCGGCTGACCCAATCGACCTCCGTGAAGATCGCGATGTGCCCCGAGTGCAGCACGCTTCGCTCGCGCGTCGAGGACGGGAACTGGATCCTGACCCTCGGCGCCGCGAACACCGAGGACATGAGGCGCATCGCCGACAAGACCGGCGTCAAGACGTTCATGGACATCGACTTCACCTACAGCCCCGGCTCGAACATCGTCTGGATGGCGGCGGTCGTCTACCGCGCCTCCGACGGCGGCGTGGTCTGGAGCGACGCCTATCGATCGGACGCGACGATGACCGCGCTCTTGCGGACGGGGAAGATCATCCCGTCGCGCGCCGAGCGCGCCGCCGAGCTGGAAGCGAAAATCAACCAGCGGCCCAACTACGGCTATGCGCTGTCGCTGGGCATCGCCCAGATCGGCTACTCCGGTGCGACCGGCGACATCGCGGGCGCGCAGGCGTCGCTGCGCTTTCACGAAAAGTTCGGCGAGCAGAACACCAGCCTGTTCGGCATGACCGCCGGCATCTTCACGACCGGCCCCCCCAAGACAGACAAGGTGCCGCAGGCGCTGAACTCGATCCTGCTCGGCGCCTACTACTCGTACGACCTGTCGCCCCCGAACCTCAATCGACCGGAGGTCTGGGTCTACGGCGAGGGCGGCGGCATGTTCTCCGGCAACGAGGGCAACACCTTCTACCTGGAGAGCGGCATCGACACGCATCTCAAGTGGCGCCTCTCGCTGCAGGGCGGGCTCATGTACGTCTTTCACACCAAGTTCTCGGGGCAGGATCTGGGCGGCATGGGGTTCCGGCTGCGCGTCGCGATGAACTGGTGACGCAACGGTGATTCAAATGAACAAGAAGACAACACTCTCGATCGCCTTCCTCGCGGCCGCCGCGCAGGCCGCCTGCACGCTCACCCGGCCGGTTCCGGCCGACGTGCGCGTGCCGCCCGATCTCCTGCGCGGGTCGACCTACACCGCCGGCGGCGAGTCGCCGCGCAGCCGCTACGTCGTGCGAATGACCGACGGCCACAACGACTGGGAGTTCCAGCTGCCGGAGACGGCGACGGCCTACCAGGTGCAAGTCCCCCTGACCAACAAGTCGCCTGGGACGCGGATGGCGGTCGACATGGCGACGCTGACCGCCGCCGACCGCGAGATCCTGCAGGAGCGCGAAGCGGCCGCCCGCGCGGAGGGCGGCGAGCCGGAACCGCCCGCCGCCGACGGCGAAGGGCTGAAGCGCGCGGCCGCGCGCGACGACGCGGAAGGCAAGCCCGCGCCCAGGCGCCCCGCGCGCAAGCCGGGCGACGACAAGCCGCCCGCCGGAAAGGCCAGCTACCTGCTGACGCTTGCGCGGGTGAAGGATCTCTACAAGTCCCGCCAATATGAATTGGCGCTCGTCGAGCTGACCGAGCTGGATCGGCAATACCCCGAGGACGAACACATCCTGTCGATGAAAGGGTCGCTGTACGAACGGCTAGGCAACAAGAACCTCGCGCGCGAGGCCTGGCAGCAGACGTTGCGCATCAACCCCTACAACCTCGCCGTGCTGGAGGCGCTGCAGCGCCTCGGAAAGTAGATCGCGACCGATGCACATCATCCTGGGTCTGGCGGGTCTGATCGCGACGCTGTACGAGACGCGCAGTCACATGCCGACCGGCTTCACGGGGTTCTTCCACCCGGCGGCGCTGATCCTGCTGCTGGGCGCGCCGCCGTCGATTCTGCTGGTCGGCCACGACGTCACCGAGATCTGGCGGGGAATCGTGATTCTCGCCCAGGCGCTGATGCACAACGCGCGCCGCGCCGAGGCGCGCATGATCGCCGATCTCTACCGCTTCGGCCGCGAGCTGAAACAGGGGCGCAATGTCGAGGCGTCGAAGGTGCTGACCGAGGCGCACGATCCCTTGCTGCGCGAGGTCGGCCCGCTGCTGTTGCAGCCGGGCGGCGGCGCCGACGCGCGCGAGACGGTGATGACCCTGTCGTACGCGCGGCTGGCGCAGGTCAAGTCGGCCGAGGAGGTGTTCC
>DATFXS010000459.1:0-3183 GCA_035315605.1 Polyangia bacterium | reverse complement strand
AACGGTGTCGACGCGACCCCGCCGGCGGTGATGGTGGAGCGGGCGCCCGGCGGAGGCATTCAGCCGCGTGTCGCGGTCGACGACCGCGGTACCGTTCACCTCGTCTACTTCCGCGGTGAAGCGTCTCACGGCGACGTCTTCTACGTCCGTTCGACCGACGCGGGTGCGACGTTCTCCGATCCCGTCCGCGTGAATCGCGAAGGCGGCAGTGCGATCGCGACCGGTTCGGTTCGCGGCCCGCAGATCGCGGTCGGCGGCGGCGGCCGCGTTCACGTCGCCTGGAACGGTTCGCGCGCCAGCGGCCCACAGTCGACGCCGATGTTCTACACGCGCAGCGACGACGGCGGCGCCGGCTTCGAACCGGAGCGCTCCGTCATGCACGCCGGCTACAACCTCGACGGCGGCGGAGCCGTCGCCGCCGATCGGAGCGGCCACGTCTACGTCGTCTGGCACGCGAATGCCCCTGGAGAGCGCGACGAAGCGCGGCGCCGCGTGTGGATCGCGGGTTCGGCGGACGACGGCCGTTCGTTCGAGCCCGAACGGAGCGTCTTCGACGAGCCCACGGGCGCCTGCGGCTGCTGCGGTCTCGGCGCCTTCGCCAGCGCGGCTGGTCCGGTTTACGTGCTGTTCCGCTCCGCGACCGAAGTCTGGAACCGGGACATCTATCTGCTGGCGTCGCGGGATCGCGCCGCGCACTTCAACGGCACGCGCATCGATCGCTGGAAGGCAGCGGCGTGCATGATGAGCACTCAGGCCTTCGCCGAAGGCCCGTCGGCCGTCTACGCCGCGTGGGAGACCGAAGGACAGATCTTCTTCGGGCGGGTCGACCCGCACACCGCGCGCATCGCGAGCGTCGTCGCCGCGCCCGGCAGCAACCGATCGCGAAAACATCCCGCGCTCGCGGTGAATGCCGGAGGCGACGTGCTGCTGGCGTGGACGGAGGAGACTGCCTGGAACAAAGGCGGATCCGCGGCGTGGCAGCTGTTCGACGCCGCGGGCGCGCCGATCGGAGAGGGCGGCCGGCGCGACGGCGTGCCCGTCTGGGGACTGATCGGTGCCTACGCGCGTCCAAACAGTGGATTCACGATCGTCTACTGAAGCCCGCCCGCGTCACACCAGAACGCCATGACCAAGGGAACCGTCGAAGCGCCGGTCGCGGAAGAGATCGATCCGGTCTGCGGAATGACCGTCGACCCGCACGACGCGGCCGGCAGCGCCGAGTACCGCGGACGCACCTACTACTTCTGCAATCCGAGCTGTCTCGAGCGCTTCACCGCCTCGCCCGAGACCTTCGTCACCGAGAGGGGAGATCGCAAGCCGGCAGCCGATGGCGACGTCGAAGCGGTTCCGGGCGCCCAGTACACATGTCCGATGCACCCGGAGATCGTCCGCGATCGGCCCGGCGCGTGTCCGATCTGCGGGATGGCGCTCGAACCGCGCGTCGTCGGGCTCGAGGACGGACCGAATCCCGAGCTGATCGACATGACGCGGCGCCTCTGGCTGGCGCTCGCGCTGGGACTGCCTGTGTTCGTCCTCGCCATGGCCGACATGCTCGTCAGCGGCGGCGCGATGCGCTTCGTGCCGATGGGCGCCGTGAACTGGATCGGCCTTGCGTGCGCGACACCGGTTGTCTGGTGGGCCGGCTGGCCTTTCTTCGAGCGGGCCTGGGCGTCGATTGTCCATCGCAGCCCCAACATGTTCACGCTGATCGCGATGGGAGTCGGCGCGGCCTACGCGTACAGCGCGCTCGGGACGGTCGCACCCGGCATCTTCCCGGTCGGCCTCCGCATTCATGGCGCGGTCGAGACCTACTACGACACGGCTGTCGTGATCACGGCGCTCGTGCTGCTCGGTCAGGTGCTGGAGCTGCGCGCGCGCGGCCGCACCAGCGCGGCGCTGAAACAGCTGCTCCGTCTCGCGCCGCGGACCGCGCGCCGGGTCCGCGACGGCGGCGAAGTCGACGTCCCGATCGCGGAAGTCCGGGTCGGCGACATCCTGCGCGTCCGTCCGGGCGAACGGGTGCCGGTTGACGGGGAGGTCGTCGATGGCTCGAGCGCGGTCGACGAATCGATGGTGACCGGTGAGCCGATTCCAGTCGAGAAGAGACCGGGCGATCCGGTGACCGGCGGCACGGTCAACACCGACGGGACGCTGTTGTTCAAAGCGCAGCGGGTCGGGTCGGACACGCTGCTCGCGCAGATCGTCCGCATGGTCGGCGAGGCGCAGCGCAGCCGCGCCCCGATTCAGCGCCTGGCCGATCGCATTTCTGCGTGGTTCGTGCCGGCCGTTGTCGCCGTCGCCGTCGCCGCTTTCGTCGGGTGGAGCATCTGGGGCCCGCCGCCGCGGCTGGCATTCGCGCTCGTCAGCGCCGTATCGGTGCTGATCATCGCCTGTCCCTGCGCGCTGGGGCTTGCCACGCCGATGGCGATCATGGTCGGCACCGGCCGCGGCGCAATCGCTGGCGTGCTGGTGAAGAACGCGGAGGCGCTCGAGCGGCTCGAGCGCGTCGACACGCTGGTCGTCGACAAGACCGGCACGCTGACCGAAGGAAAGCCGGCGCTGGCGTCGGTCGTCGCCCTCGACGGTCGATCCGAACAGGAGGTGCTGCAACTGGCGGCGACGCTCGAGCAGGGCAGCGAACACCCGCTGGCCGCCGCGATCATCAAGGGCGCGAAGTCGCGCGGCGTGGTGCTGCGGCGCGCCGAAGCATTCGCGGCGCGTCCGGGCAAGGGCATCGAAGGGCGGGTCGACAACCGGGCGGTCGTCGTCGGGAATGCGGCGATGATGCGCGAGGCGAACGTGGCGGTCGACGCGCATCTCGCCAGGGTCGAGGATCTGAGGCGCGACGGTCACACCGTGATGTTCGTCGCCGCCGGCGGCAAACTGGCGGGACTGGTCGGGGTCGCGGATCCGATCAAGCCGACCACCGCCGCCGCGATCGACGCGCTCCACGCCGAAGGCGTCCGCATCGTGATGCTGACCGGCGACAGCCGCACGACCGCGGACGCGGTCGCCGCGAGGCTGCGCATCGACGAGGTGCACGCCGAGGTCCTGCCCGCGGACAAGCGGGACGTCGTGCGCCGCCTTCAGCAGTCCGGCCGGGTCGTGGCGATGGCAGGCGACGGCGTCAACGACGCGCCGGCGCTTGCCGAAGCGGCGGTCGGCGTCGCCATGGGCACCGGC
>DATFXS010000458.1:0-13439 GCA_035315605.1 Polyangia bacterium | reverse complement strand
GACGCGCTGACCGGCGCGGTTCCGAGGCTGGTGGCGGTCGCGCTGCCGAGAACGTTGCCGATGACCGTCATGTCGATGTCGCCGGTATCGAACTGCAGCGCGCTGATGTTCCCGGTCTGGTTGTCGGTCGAGCCGGCGACGGCCGGCGGCGCGAACTGACTGGAGGCGTAATTGCGGAAATACGTCATGTAGCCGGCGTTGCCGTGGGTGATGCTCGCACCCATGTGCGGCGCGTAGTTCCCCTCCATCAGCTCCATGTGCGGGAAGGCGCAGTGCGTGTCGATGTTGACCTCCTGCCACGCCGCCGGCGTCGCCCATGAATTGTCCGCGTAGTTGTAGGCGACGACGTTCCCGCCCCCCGACACGTTGAACATGATCGGCTTGTTCATGTAGCGCGCGATGTTGTTCTCGATCAGGTTGTCGGCCGCGCCACAGCGCAGAACGATGCCGTAGCAGTCGGCGCCGAAGCCGTAGTTGGCCGAGTTGTGGAAGTGGCTGTCGCGCACCACGACGCGAAATGTCCCGGTCAGCGACACATGCATGCCGCCGATCGTCCCGTCGGTCTGCACGTCCTTGATCCAGCAGTTGGCGGCGTTCGAGATGTCGATGCCGCCCGCCATCGCGCCGTCGTAGCTGGGATTGGTCCCGCCCTGCAGCGCGACGCCTTCGATGCCGGCCCAGTGCACGATCACCCCCGAGGCCTTCGCGATCTGCGCGCTGTGCGGCGCCGCGGCGCGGAAGGTCCAGTGAAGCGGCGAGGTCAGCGTCAGCGTCCCGGACGCCGCGTCGACGGACGCGATCTCGACCCGCTCGCTGACCGACCGCTTGTCGACGCGCTTGAAGTACTGGCAGTCGCCTTCCTGCACGACCGCGTCGTCCACCTCGTCGACGAGCGCGAGATCGCCGGCGACGAATCCGCTGCCGCCCGACGCGACGTGGATGGTCGTGGTCTCCTTGACGGCGTCGTCGGCGAGCGCGACCGCCGTGCCGTAGTTGCTCGCGTAGCAGGCCTGGTCCAGGCTGTCGCCGATCTGGATGACCGTGCTTCCGCCGGTCTTCACGATCGTCGTTCCGCCCGCGTGCGAGCCGGCACCGCGCAGAACGACGCCCTTGTTCAACTTGATCGTCGACGAGACGGTGTACGTCCCAGCGGCGAGCTTGACCACCTGACCCTCCGGGCAGGCGTTGATCGCGGCGTTCAGGTCGGCGCCGGGCGCCGGGCTCGCGCAGACGGTTGTCCGGACGGGCAGACCGTCGGCGCCGAGTGGCATGTGCATCTGCTCGTCCGACTGGATCCCCGGGGTCCAGGTCGTCGAGCGGGCTGGATCCAGCAGCCCACTCGGCACGCCTCCGGTCGCGCCGGAGCCCGCCGTGCCCGACCCGCCGCCGCCGGCGCCGGCCCCGCCCGCCCCGCCTGTCCCTCCCCCGCCCTTCCCGCCGCCGCACGCGGCAGCGATGAGCAGCGTCAGCGTCGCGAACCTGACACGGTGCACGTGCTCATTGTACGCCTGTCAGGCGACGCGGAGCAGGTCCAGCACCGGCGCGTCGGGCGACGCCGGATTGGGGCGCAGCTCGCGCGATTTCGGGTCGACGACGAAGTCCATCTCTTCGAGCGGAATCTGGCCGATGAGCGGCGTCGAACCTGCCGGCCCCACGAGCGCGGAGATCAGCGTGTCCCGTCCTCGGATCTCGATCTTTATCTGACCGACCCAGGGGACCTCTTCGACGCGCGAGTCCGCATACCGGACCTTCCGATGGCCCCTGATCGGGACGCCCAGCTGCTCGACCACATCAGCGGGCAACATCATCATGGTCGCGCCAGTGTCGACCAGCGCCTCGATTTCCACGCTCCGAACCTTGTTCGCGTCCAGCGTCCCAGCCTCGGCCTGCGTCAGGTCGTAGTCGTTCGTCAGCTTGATCTTTTCCATGACTTTTCCCATGCCCCTTTCATCGGTCCGGGTGCCCACCGAGTTGCTTCGATCCTGCCACGCCGAAGCGCCTGTGGCACGGATCAGGGCGACTTGCGCGCCGCGTACGTCGCCATGATGTGGATGTACATGGACTCCGTGCGCTCGGCGAACCCGTAGACCGCGTCGGCGCCGACGACGCAGGCCTGCTTGCGCATCTCTTCGAGACAGCGATCGCGCTTCTTGGCGCAGCTGACCGTCCCCGACGCGACATCGACGAACGGATAGGCCGGCTTCCCTTCCGGAATCAGCTCGACGGGGCAGCCGGGCGGGCGCGACGGGCGATCCGGTCCGATCCGCTGCAGCTCGATGTCGACGCAGCCGACCGCCAGCAGCAGACCGACCAGCGCCAGCGCGCGCCCCTTCGTCATTTGCCGGCTTCGCAGACGCGCTTTCGGTTGCAGATCTCGCCCGCCTCGCAGGGAGGATTGCATTGCGGTACGCACGCCCCGCCCCGACAGGCGAAGCCCGGCGAGCAGATCGGATCGCAGCCTCCGCCCCCGTCCGCCGCAACGGCGGCACCTCCGGCCTTCGGCGCCGGGGCGTCCTGAATCGGCCGGTGGGTGACCGCCGCGTCTTGCGCGGCGAGGGTCGCGGAGAGGTAGGTGTAGTCGCCGCGTACAGTCTCGGAGAAGCCGAACAGGGTGTCGGCGCCGACATGGCATGCGTCCCTCATGAGCGCCTCGATGCACGCGTGCCGCCCGGCCAGCGCGTCGCACCCCGCCCGGGCCGTCGCGAGCTCGACGACCGGATAGGGAGGCGCCGCCGTCAGGAACACCTGGACCCCGCAGCCGTCCCCTCGGCTCGGCCGCTTGGGCGCTATGAGCGCAACCTCGGAGGTCGTGCACGCTGACAAGAAGAGCGCGGCCCCGGCCAGCGCCGCCGCCACCCCCACCGTCCGCATCACGACCGTTCGAGGTACGTGTACCCGGCCAGGCCTTCTTCGTACATGCGCAGCATCGACCGCGTCTCTTCCAGGGTCATGCGGTTGGCGCGGACAGCCAGCTCGGCGAACCGGCGCACGCGCGCGACCATGTCTTCGCGCGAGTAGCTGACGTACTTCAAGACGTCGGTGACGGTGTCGCCCGTGACCACGTGCTCGATCTGGTAGCCGCCGCCTTCGGCCAGCGACACGTGCACCGTGTTCGTGTTGCCGAACAGGTTGTGCAGGTCGCCCAGGATCTCCTGGTACGCGCCGATCAGAAAGATGCCGAGGTAGTAGTCGTGCCCGTTGACCGGGTGCAGCTCCAGCACCGCCTTGACGTCGCGCCGGTCGATGAAGTGGTCGATCTTGCCGTCCGAATCGCAGGTGATGTCGGCCAGCACGGCCCGCCGGGTCGGCTCCTCGCCCAGGCGGTGGATCGGCATGATCGGAAACAGCTGGTCGATCGCCCAGATGTCGGGCAGCGACTGGAACATCGAGAAGTTGCAGAAGTAGGTGTCGCTGAGCGCGCGTTCGAGGCCCTCGAGCTCCTCCGGCACCTCGCGCATCTCGCGCACGATCTTGAGGAGCTTCTGGCAGATCGCCCAGAAGACGTCCTCCGCGACGACCCGCTCGGTCAGCGTCAGGTTGCCGAGGTTGAAGAGCTGCAGCGCCTCTTCCTTGTACTCCAGCGCGTCGTGGTACGACTCGAGCACGTTCTTGCGCGAGACCTCCTTGTAGGTCTCGAACAGGTTCTTCACGACCCGCGTGGCGTCGCGCGGAAGCTTGTCGGGCGCCTTACCGACGTCGAACTCGCCGACGCCCAGGATGTCGACCACCAGCATCGAGTGGTGCGCGACCACCGCCCGCCCCGACTCGGTCACGATGGTCGGGTGCGGCACGTTCGCCGCGTCGCAGATCTCCTGCAGCGAGAAGACGATGTCGTTCGCGTACTCCTGCGTCGTGTAGTTCATCGACGACGCGAAGTTGGTCTGCGAGCCGTCGTAGTCGACCCCCAGCCCGCCGCCCGCGTCGAAGTACTTGAGCGGCGCGCCCAGCTTGCAGACCTCGACGTAGAACCGGCCCGCCTCGCGCAGCGCGTTCTTGACCGCGCGAATGGCGGAGATCTGGCTGCCCAGGTGGAAGTGCAGCAGCTCGAAGCAGTTCAAGAGGTCGTTGGCGCGCAGGAAGTTGATCGCCTCGACGACCTCGCGCGTCGACAGGCCGAACTTGGACCGGTCGCCGCCCGACGCCTCCCAGCGGCCCGACCCCTTGGCGGCCAGCTTGACGCGGATGCCGATGCGCGGGCGGACGCCGATCTTCTTGGCCGTCTCGGCGATGAGGCCCAGCTCGGAGAACTTCTCGACCACGATCAGGACGGTGCGCCCCAGCTTCGACGCCATCAGCGCCGTCTCGATGTACTCCTCGTCCTTGTAGCCGTTGCAGACGATGAGGGCGTCCTCATCGTCGAGCATCGCCATGACGGCGAGCAGCTCGGGCTTCGAGCCGGCCTCCAGGCCGTAGTGGTAGGGACGGCCGAAGCGGATGATCTCCTCGACCACGTAGCGATGCTGGTTCACCTTGATCGGGTAGACGCCCTTGAACTCGCCCTTGTAGCCGTACTCGGCGATGGCGTTCTTGAACGTCTCGTTCAGCTCGACGATCCGGCTCCGCAGCACGTCGGAGAAGCGGATCAGCAGCGGCAGGCCGATGCCCCGCCGCGCGACCTCGTCGACGAGCTCTTTCAGATCGATCGCCGGGCCGTCGGCGCCGGCCGGGTTCGCCTGCACGTTGCCCGACTCGGCCACCGAGAAATAGTTGTGGCCCCAGTACTTGACGCCGTAGACCTCGGCAGAATCCGCGACTGTCCACTTGCGCGGAATGCCGACCGCAGTGCTCATCTGTCCTCTAAAGTGAAGAAAATCCGTCCCCGATGCTAGTGAAAATTTAGGGTCGGGTCCGGACGGCGGTAGGTCGACGGCGGTCAGAACTTCAGCGAGATGCCCGCCATGCCGTAGACGAAGTGATCGGTCTTGGCGATGAGCGCGCCGTTGTACGCGTCCATGAAGGCGATCCGCGGCTTGTAAGACAGCTGATCGGCGAACGGCAACCCCTCGATCTGAAGGAAGAACGAGGTGAAGCGGTCGATGGCGGCGGTGATGCCGATGCCGAAGTAGAGGCGCTGGCCGGAGAACCGGTTGGCGTTCGGGTCCTTGTCGAACAGCTGCATCGAGCTGCCCGCCGTCCAGTAGGCCATGTCGTTGCAGAAGGTGTCGGCGTCGACGCCGTTGGACCTCTGCGTCCCCGATGGGCAGAACTTGTCGGTCCAGGCCGAGTACCGGATCGAGCCGTTGACCGTGGCGACGTCGCTGAACGCCAGGCTGGCGATGGCGCCCGCGTCGAGGAAGTAGGTGTCACGGCCGTTGACGCCGGTCCCCCCGCCCAGGTCACCTTTCACGGCGAACGAGAACGGCCCCGCCTCGACCAGCTGCATCTTCCCGACCAGCGCCAGGTTGGCGATATCAAAGAAGGTCTGGAACTCGACGCCGACGTCCAGGGCCGGCTTGGCCAGCGCCCCGACCATCAGCCGCACCGTCACGTAGTAGGGGTAGCCGAGGGCGAAATCGGCGGTCACGCCGCCGACCGGGTTGGCCTTGGCGCCGAACGACGACATCCCCTGCTTGCGCCGGGCCACCTGCTCGGGCGACGGCCCGTTCGGCAGCGCCTTGAGGTCGACCGAGAAGACCTTCTCCCGCCCCCCCTCGATCTTCATCGTCTCCTTGTGGTCGAAGAAGCCCTTCATCTTGAACTCGACGACGTGGTCCCCGCTCTGTACCGCGTCGCGCTGCACCGGGGTCTTGCCGATCAGCTCGCCGTCGATCTTCACCTCGGCGCCCTCGGGGCTCGACAGCACGCGCAGGCTGCCGGTCGCCGACAGGTCGGCGACCAGCGTCATGGCCTGGTTCTCGATCAGGATGACCTCGCGCTTGAAGTCGGTGAACCCGTCCTTGTGCACGACCACGTAGTGCTTGCCGGGGTCGAGGTCGTTGCGGTCGATCGGGGCCCGGCCGAGGCTGGACCCGTCGAAGAACACCTCGGCGTTCGGGACGAGCGACTGCACCTTCAATCCGGCGCGCGGACGGTCGGGCGGCGCGACCTCCATGCGGAAGCTGACGATCGCGTTCTCACCAGGGGCGACGCGGACCGTCTGCTCCATCGGCTTGAACCGGGTCTTGCGCCCGCCGACGATGTGCTCGCCCGGCTTGATCGCCTGGACCGTCACCGGCGCCTTGCCCTTCGATTCGCCGTCCACGAAGATGTCGACGTCGGGCTCGTTCGAAATGACGCGCAGGCTCGAGCTGGTCGCGGCGGCGAAGGTGGCGGCGACCTTGACCTGCTGGCCGGCGGGAACCGTCACCGTCTGGCGCCAGGGCGGGAAGCCGTCCTTCTTGACCTCGACGACGTGATCGCCGGCGGGCAGGCCGCCGATGATGGCGGGCGCCACGTCCTTGCGCTGGCCGTCGACGTAGACGTCGCCGCCCGAGTCTGAATTGACCAGCAGCGTCCCGGTCGGCGCCTCCGCGCTCTCCAGCGAGACGTCGCGGGTGCGAAGCTCGCCCTCCTGCAGGTCGACCCAGTCGGAGAACGGCTTGCGTCCGGCCTTGCGCACCTCGATCTGATGGCGGCCCGCGGTCAGCTCGAACGTGTTCGGGATGGTGCCGCGCGGGACGCCGTCGATGAGGACGTCGCCCCCCGCGCCGTCGGCGCTGGCCTGCAGGTTCAACCGGGCCATGCGCGGCGCCCGCTCCAGCGTCGGCGCGATGCTGGTGTTCTTGCGGACGTCCAGCACCTGCTCGACCGGCTTGAACCCCGACAGCTCGAGGACGATCTTCACCGGCCCCTTCGGCACCTTGATGGTGATCGGCGTGTAGCCGACGATGCCGTACAGCTTCGGCTGCTGGCTCGGGGACGAATCCCAGTAGACGGCCGCCTGCTGGGGCGAGCTGTCGATCTTGATCTTGTAGCGGCCCTTGACGGGCGGTCGCGGCTGCGTCTGCGCGACTGCGTCGCCGGGCGCGAGCCCCGAGACGGCGGCCAGCGCGGCCAGTGTCAGAAACGCTACGACATGAACATGACGAATGTTTCGGCGCATGCGCGCCAACGAGCGTAGCGGTGGACGCGCCGCGACGTCAACCGCTACGATGCGTGAGATGAGCGTGGCGCCGGGGCGGACATGGGGCGCAGCCATCCTCTTTGCGATCTGCGGGTGCGCGGCGTCTCCCTCACCTGACGCGCGTCACGCGAGCGCCGCGAGCGCCCACATCGTCGCCACGGGCCTCCTCATCGACAGCATCGACGGAACGAGCGTCCGCGGATCCATCGCCGACGCCCAGACGTCGTTCGCGCTGCCGGCCGGCAAGCACGAGCTAGGCATCAGCCGCCACGTGTTCGGACCCGGGGTCGGAGAGGGCCGCATCCGGTCGGAGTACGCGACGGCCTGCATCGAGGCGACGGCCGGGCGGAGCTATGCGGCCGAGGCGGTCGTGAACGGGGACGGATCGTGGACGACGGTGGTGCGCGATGTGGCGACGGGCGCGCCGGTGCCGGCGAGCTGTGCGCCCGCGCCCGGACCGCTCGTCGCCCAGGCGGCCGCCGCGGACGGCGCCGCGCTGGTCGCCCCGGAGACCGTTGCGTTGCCGGTGGCGACCGCGGTGGCCGGCATCGACGAACGGCCGGAACGACCCGGAACCGGCCTCGCGCTGCGGTCCGGGTTTGCGCTGGGTGGCGACCGTCTAGTGACCGTCCAGTTGAGCAACGGGCAAACGCAACATCTGGACGCCGGCAGCGGCGTCACGTTCGCCCTGGCCGGAACCGTCACCCCCTTCTGGGCGCGAAAGCGGTTCGGATTCGGCTTCGGCCTGGAGGTCGGCTGGAAATACGACGAGATCGGCGCGTCGAACGGCGACGCGTCGTTCAGGCGGTTTCCGATCGTCGCGACCGCCCACATGCTCGCGCGCGTCTCCAAGGTCTGGTACGTCAAGCTGGCCGCCGGGGTCGAGCAGGACATCGGTTGCCAGTTCTCGATCTCCGACTCTCTCGGGCAAGGCGACGTCGGCCTGGAAGGGCAGCCCGGCCCGATGGGAGATCTCGGCCTCTACTACTTGTTCGGCCGCCACGGCGCTCTCGACCTGGCCCTGCGGTACGCGCACGTGCGCTACGCGGTGGATGGCGCGAGCGTCGACGGCAGCAGCGTGGGCGCCCTGTTGGCCCTCCACTACGAGATCTAGCTCTGCCCGCCCCGGGCTAGGCGACGTTGTGGCGGCCGGTCTGTTGCGCGATCTCTTCCGTGAACAGGCGCTGCATCAACCGGCCGATGGCGTGCTTGCCGGCGGCCACGTACGGCGCCAGCGCGTCGCTGAACTCGGCGGCGGACTGGAAGCGGTCGTGCGGCTCCAGCGCCAGCGCCCGGGCCAGGATCGACGCCGCCGGCGGGGGCAGCCCCATGATCCGCGCCATGTCCTCGCCGGTCGGCCCGGTGGCCGCGCGGTAGAGGGTGTCGAAGTCGTTGTCGCCCCAGTAGAGCAGGTCGCCCGTCAGGCAATAGAGCAGCACCAGCCCCAGCGAGAACAGATCGCTCCGTCCATCGACCGTGTGGCCGCGGGCCTGCTCGGGCGACATGAAGTTGGCGTTGCCCTTGACCATCCCGACCTGGGTCTTGCTGACCCGGCGGTTGGACTTCACGATGCCGAAGTCGGACAGCTTCACCTCGCCCCGGAACGAGATCATCACGTTGCCGGGCGAGACGTCGCGGTGGACGAGCCCGACCGATACGCCGCTCTTGTCGCGGGTGTCGTGCGCGTACGCCAGCGCCTGCAGCACCTCGTGCGCGATGAAGAAGGCGATGTCGGCGGGCATGCCCCGCCCGCCCCGCTGCTGGTGCCGCTCCATCATGCGGGCCAGGTCGCGCCCGATGATGTACTCCTGGGTCATGAAGTACTGGCTCCCCGCCATCCCGAAGTCGAACACGGGGACGATGTTGGAGTGCACCAGGCTCGCCTGCAGGCGGGCCTCGTCGACGAACTGGGCCACCGCGTCTTTTTCGCTCGCCAGCTCCGGACGCAGGCGCTTGAGCACGAACGTGCGGCTGAATCCCTCGACGCCGCTCGCCTCGGCGACGAACAGCTCGGCCATGCCGCCCTCACCCAGCCGGTCGAGGAGGCGGTAGCGCCCCAGCATCGGGACCGAGCTGGTCGACGCGGACACCGGAATCGCCGTCGGAATCGCGGTCGGGAACGCGCCGCTCTCGGTCAGCGCCACCAGCGACGGGCGCGCCGTGTTGTCTTGCCAATGCGGCACGACCTGCGGCACGGGCACGTTGAACCCCGACGAGACGATCGTCTGGGTCGACGGACCGTCGCCGGCCCCAGCCGCGGCGCGCGCGCGGCGTCCCAGGATGATCAGCGCGACGCCGGCGAGCACGACCACGCCCGCGACCGCGAGCTGCAGCGGACGCACCGGGAATGAAGGCGCCGCCGGTGCGACCCGCGCCACAGCGACCGGGGCGGGCGTCGCCTCGCGACCGAGCACGATGATCGGGGCGTGCTCGGATTCGACGGGCAGGCGGGCCGCGGCCAAAAGATAGGGCCGGTTACCGATGCTGACCTGGGCGGAGGCGGCGGCCTGTTTGCGCGCCAGCTTCACGATCGGCTTGTCCAGCGTGCCGACCTCCGCCGTGCCGCGGGTGGCGACGACGTTGCCGTTGACGATCAGGCGCACGAACGTGAATTGCGTCCGGTACGGCCGCCACCAGTCCTCGTTGTCGAACAGGTCGTTCCAGGTCTCGGCGTCGACGTTCATCTTCACCGCGGACAGCAGCGGCTCGATCGCCGCTGCCTGGCGTGCGCTGTGCTCGAGCGCGCGCAGCTCCTCGGCCTCGTGCGCCTGCGTGTCGGCGGTCGGGTTGTCGACCGCGGCAGTCTCGGCGCCCGCACGCTCACGCGATGCGAGGCGGAACGAAATGGCGCCGAGCACGGCACCAGAAAGAACCAGTGCGATACCCGCCAATCGCGTCGTCGAAGTCGACAAGAGCCAATACCCTCCAGCCTGGAGAGCCCGCGCAGGCCTCCGGTATTTATCGTACCCGAAAGGGCAACGCAGTTAACAGCGAAATTCGTCGGTCAATCCGTCAATACAAAAGGACGTCGACGGGCTCACCCGCCGCAAGCCCCGGCGCGGCTGCATCGACCCGCACCAAACCGTGTGCAAACACGACGTTAGACAGCGTCGCCGACCCCCCGGGGAGGGGTTCCGCCCAGACCCCGCCCTCCCGTTCCACGATGCGTACCCTGAGGTAGTCCTCCCGGCCGACCACCGATCGGTGCTCGCGCCCGATGCGCGCGGCGCGGCGGGCGGGCCAGGGATCGCGCGCGCCCTCCCCGCCCAGACGCCAGAGCATGGCGCGCATGAACGCGTCGAAGACGATCAGCGACGAGGTCGGGAAGCCGGGCATCCCGACGACCGGCTTTCGGCCCGCCCGCGCGAACAGCGTCGGCTTGCCGGGGCGGATGTCGATGCCGTGGAACAGGATGCCGGGCGGCTCCAGGTCCGCGAGCGCGTCGGCGGCGACATCCTTGACGCCGATCGACGACCCTCCCGACAGCAGGATCGCGTCGTGATCGTCGAGCAGCCGCGCGATCGCGCGCCGCAGCGCGGTCGCGTCGTCGGGAACCATCCCGGCCCGGGTCACGTCGCAGCCCGCCCCCTGCACCTGCGCGCCAAGCGCCGTCTGGTTCGCGTCGCGCACCTGTCCGGGGCGCGGGGCCTCGCCGGGATCGCACAGCTCGTTGCCCGTCGACAGCACGGCGACGCGCGGGCGCCGGTAGACCTCGAGGCGCGTGACCCCGAACGTCGCCAGCATGGCGAGATCCTGCGGGCGCAGGCGGCGGCCCCCCGGCAGCACCGCCGCGCCGCGCGTCAGGTCCTCGCCCCGTTCCACGACGTTCGCGCCGCGCGCCACCCCGCGGGAGATCTCGACGCGGGCGCCGCCGTCCATCGGGGCGGTGTGCTCGACCATCACCACCGTGTCGGCGCCGGGCGGCAGCCAGCCGCCGGTCGCGATGGCGACCGCCTCGCCGACGCCGACCGCGCGCGGGAAGACGTCGCCCATCGGCACATTGCCGGTTACCGCCAGCACGACCGGCGACAGCGCGGAGGCGCCCGCGACGTCGGCGCCGCGGACCGCGTAGCCGTCCATCACGGCGCGGCGCTCGCCCGGCAGGTCGGCCGGGGCGGCGAACGGTTCGGCGAGCACGCGCCCGACCGCGTCGGCGAGCGCGACCCGCTCTTTTGCTACGGGCGGCGTCTCAGCGAGGATGCGACGCGCCTCGTCGGCGGGAATCAGCGTCAGCGAGGGGGCCGCTTCCGATCTCGCCATTCGCTGCCAGTTCTACACCGGAAGCACGGACCGGCGGCGCGCATAACCGCTGACGCTCTTGTTTTCCGCCGCCGCGAGCCGGCGAATCAGCTCGGCGCGCAGGTCGTCGCCGGGAACGACGGCGTCGACGTGGAGGTTCGACGCCAGCTTCAGGAGGTCGATGTCGGCTCGGTACTGCTCGCGCAGCTGCTCGACGTACGCGGCCCGCTCGGCCTCGGGCTTTTCGGCGATCTTGTTGGCAAAGACGGCGTTGACGGCGGCCTCGGCGCCCATGACGGCGATCATCGCCTGCGGCAGCGCGATGGTGACGTCGGGGTCGAAGCCGGGGCCGCACATCGCGTACAGGCCGGCGCCGTAGGCCTTGCGCAGCACGACGCAGATCTTGGGGACGGTGGCGTCCGCGACCGCCGATATCATCTTGGCGCCGTGGCGGATGATCCCCTGGCGCTCGACCGCCTTGCCGATCATGAAGCCGGGGACGTCGGCCAGGAACACCAGCGGCAGGCCGAACGCGTCACACAGCCAGATGAAGCGGGCCGCCTTGTCCGCCGAATCGACGAACAGGACGCCGCCCTTCCACTTCGGCTGGCTGGCGACGACGCCGACGGCGCGGCCGTCCAGGCGCGCGAAGCCGGTGACGATCTCCTTGGCGAACAGCTTCTTGAGCTCGAAGAAGCTCCCCTCGTCGACGACGGCGTCGATCACGTCGTGGATGCCAAAGGCCTGGTTCTGGTTGGCGGGCATGATGTCGTCGATCCGCTTCGCGCCCGCCTTGGGGGCGCGCGGCGCGGCGGCGGGCGCCGGGTCGCCGCCGCGCTGGGGCAGGTAGGCGAGGTAGTCGCGCGCCGCCGCGATGCAGGCGCGCTCGTCGGGCGCCAGCAGATCGCCGCAGCCGGAGACCTCGCAGTGCATGCGCGCGCCGCCCATCTCTTCCAGCGTCACCTTCTCGCCGATCACCATCTCGGCCATACGCGGCGAGCCGAGATACATCGACGCGTTCTTGTCGACCATGAACACGACGTCGCAGAACGCCGGGATGTAGGCGCCGCCGGCCGCCGACGGTCCGAACAGAAGGCAGATCTGCGGCACCGCGCCGGACAGCTTCACCTGGTTCGCGAAGATGCGCCCCGCGTGCCGGCGGCCCGGGAACATGTCGATCTGATCGGTGATGCGCGCGCCCGCCGAATCGACCAGGTAGAAGAGCGGCAGGCGCAGCCGGCCGGCGGTCTCCTGGATGCGGACGATCTTCTCGACCGTGCGCGCGCCCCACGAGCCGGCCTTCACCGTCGAATCGTTGGCCATGATGGCGACCGGGCGGCCGTGCACGCGCCCGATGCCGGTGACGACGCCGTCGGCGGGCAGATCGCCGCCGGGCGCGGTCGCGTTGGCGAGCAGGCCGTCCTCGACGAAGTCCTTGCCGACGTCATCGCAAAGAAGGGCGATCCGCTCGCGGCAGAACAACTTGCCGGCCGCCGCGTTGCTCTCGTGGTACTTCGGTGCGCCGCCCCGCTTGGCCTTGTCGGCGGCCGCCTTGAAGTCGTCGCTGCGTGACATTCTCTCCTCTGCTTATCTGCCCCTGAAAGCGGGCGGGCGCTTCTCGGCGAACGCGTTCAGCCCCTCGTTGCGATCGTCGCTGGCCAGCACCTCTTCGTAGCAGGCCGCCTCCAGCGCCAACCCCTCGGACAGGGGCAGCGCGCTGCCGCCGTCGATCGCGCGCTTGGCCGCCGCGACGGCCAGCGGACCGGCGGCGGCGACATCCTCGGCCAGCCTGGCGGCGGCCTCGGCCAGACCCGCCGCCGGCACGACCTCCGACACGATCCCCAGCTGAAGAGCACGCGCGGCGCGCACGCGGCGGCCGGTCAGGATCAACTCCTTGGCGGCCGCGACCGACGCGACCCGCGCCAGGCGCTGCGTGCCGCCCGCGCCCGGAATCACGCCCAGGCGCACCTCGGTCAGCCCCAGCTCGGCGGTGTCGGCGGCGATGCGGAGATCGCAGGCGAGCGCCAGCTCCAGTCCACCGCCGAACGCCGCGCCGTTGATCGCCGCGATGACGGGGCGAGGAAAAGCCGCGATCGCATTCATCAGGCGATTGAGCACGTCGAGAAAACCCCAGGTC
>DATFXS010000457.1:0-17548 GCA_035315605.1 Polyangia bacterium | reverse complement strand
CGGCGCCTTGTCGATCTGGTCGTACGCCAGGAACTTCGCGAAGTTCTTCTTCGCCAGCACCTTCGTGATCGCCGCCGTCAGCGTCGTCTTCCCGTGGTCGACGTGCCCGATCGTCCCGATGTTCAGGTGCGGCTTGTTTCGGACGAATTTTTCTTTGGCCATCGGAGTGTCCTCGTCGTCTGTCTATTGATGAACCATCAGCAGTTGCGAGCCCACCACCCGGATTGAACGGGTGACCTCGTCCTTACCAAGGACGTGCTCTGCCAACTGAGCTAGGTGGGCGACTAAAATGGGAACCCTGGGAGGGTTCCCAAACCCTCCCGCGACAGACTCCGCCGGGCGAAGCCCGGCTGCGTCCACGCGATCATTTTTTGTTACGCGGGTCGCTCTGTTCACGGTGGAGCGGGAGACGGGTCTCGAACCCGCGACGTCCAGCTTGGAAGGCTGGAGCTCTACCAACTGAGCTACTCCCGCGAATTCGTCTCCTGTCATTGCAGCCGTGGACGGGGAAGGATTCGAACCTTCGAAGCCAGTGGCGACAGATTTACAGTCTGTTCCCTTTGACCGCTCGGGAACCCGTCCCAAAGATTCAGTTCCTTCGTTCTCAACGGAGCTGGCGATGGGACTCGAACCCGCAACCTGCTGATTACAAATCAGCTGCTCTACCATTGAGCTACGCCAGCGCCGATATCCATCCATTGTCGTGTGATTCTGATGAGTTTGACTTCGTCTGCGCATCGACATAGATGTGCCTAGGCCGGCGCGCAGAGCGCGAACGTATAGTTCGGGGACGGCACGCTGTCAAGCGGCTTTCGTGCTTTTGGCCGACTTCTTGCCAGGGGCCGCCGGCCGCGGCGCAGCAAAGTAGCATAACTGCTGGCAATTCAAGGAATTACCAGCTCAGCGGCCGGGGCGTGCGCAGGCTACAGAATCTGACGATTCGAGCCGCTCGGCGGCGCGGCGGGCGGCTTCGGATCGCGCACGCCGGACTCACCCTCTTCCGGGTTTCCGGGTCGGGCGGCGGGCGGCGTTGGCGTCGGGGGCGCGGGCGGCGCCGGCTCCGGATTGCCCGCCGTTGCCGGGTCGGCAAAATCGAACTTGAAGCTCGGGTCGAGCATCTTCTGCAGCTTGGCAAACGCCAGCTTGGATTTGTCGCGCCATTCGTTCTGCACGCCGAGGCGCTCGAGCATCAGCAGGTTCTCCTCGTGCGTGTGCAGCGACTTCTCCAGCAGGATGCGAATCTTCTTACGGAGCTCGTCGTAATAGACCTCCCGCTTCTCCTGGTTCCCCTCGCCCATCAGCTCGGCCGGAATCGGCGCGTGGATGAAGGAGTCGTAGAGCTCCTCGTAAAGCGAGCCGACCTGGTACCCCGACGCCGACGCCCACTGCGGGTTCCCCATCTTGATCGTGTCGATGTACTGGCGCTGCGCGGTCAATAACAGACGCGCCTTATCGTCCAGGTCCTTCGCCATCTGCTTCTCCGGCAGGCGAAGCGGGACGGCCCGGAACCGCTCGTGAGGGATCTGCGCCAGGTGATACTTCACGAGCCCGAGGTAGAAGTCGGTCTGGAGGCGTTCCTCCTTCTCGATGCTGCGGAAATAGTAGAGGGCCGTCGAGAACGTCCGCTCGGCGGTGTCCAGGTCCTTGAGCTGGAACTGCGCGAAGCCGCGGCGGGCATACGCCTCGATCTTGTCGTCGGCGTTCATGTCCTTCCGTTCCAGGAGCTGCGCGAAGATCGTCGCCGACGTCGGCCAGTTGCCCATCTCCGCGTAGGTGGCGCCCAGCTGGAACAGGGCATCCTTTGTGTCCGGCGAATTCGGCGCCACCTCCGCCATCTTCTTGAACGCGTCGACCGCCTTCGCCCAGTCCTTCTTCCCTTGATACGCCAGCCCTTCATTGTAGTAGCTGGGCAGGCGGTACTTGTTGTCGCCCGGAAATTCACGGAGCAGCATCTCGTAGCCGGCGATGGCGTCGTCGTAGCGCTTCTCGGCCAGCGCCTTGCCCGCGTGCTCGAACAGCTCGGCGACGTCGAACGTCTCCATGTGAACGCCGTCCGGGCCCTTGACCGCGCTGATCTTGATCGGGTCCATCTCGATGTGCTCGACGGGCGGCGGTCCGACCGCCGTGTCGGTCCTCGTCTTGCCGGCGCAGGCCGACAGGAGGGCCAGCGACACCGTTGCGACGCGCTTCACCGTCTGTGTTTTCATCGAAGTGGGCATTTTCATTGTTAGCGACAACCCGAGGGGCTGCCAGGTTCCCGGCTGCCATCCTCGGCGGATTCGCCCCCTTGGTTTACATGCCGGGCGGAGTCGGGCACGTTGGGGGGGTGCCACCCCGGGAGGTCATCTCCGCCGACGCCATCGCCCGCCGTGTGGCCGAGCTGGGCGCGGAGATCGACGCCCGCCTGCCCCCCGGCGCGCTGACTGTCGTCGGCGTGCTGCGCGGCGCGTTCATGTTCATGGCGGACCTGGTGCGGGCCATCCCACGCGACCTGACCTGCGATTTCCTGGGCGTCCGAAGCTACGGGGACGCCACCGTGTCATCCGGCGTCGTCGAGATCACCAGCGACCTCGGCGCGCCGATCGCGGGTCGGCGCGTGCTGCTGGTCGAGGACATCGTCGACACGGGCCTCACCCTGAAGTACCTGGTCGATCTGCTGCACGCGCGCGGCCCGCTGGCCGTCCACGTCTGCGCGCTGATGGCCAAGCCGAGCTACATGTCGTCGGGCGGCCCGATCCTCGACTTCGTCGGCTTCGACGCGCCCGACGCCTTCGTCGTCGGCTACGGCCTGGACGCCGCCCAGCTGTACCGAAACCTGCCGTATGTGGCCGCGCTGGACGACCAGTAGCGGCTCCGTTCACTTCTTCGTCGCGGACCGCGGGCGTTGTGTTCCCATCCCGTGCTCAAACACCCCTACGCGGCAGACCCCGGATCTACTAGGCACACGTCCGTGGCCGCTCCGGGAACTGCGCGCGGGACGGGAACACAACGTCCACGGCTCCTCGACTACGGCGCTTCACTCCACCCGAAAGCGACCCCTTTCAAGGCGTAGCGAAGCGTCGGGTTGAGAAGGACGTGGGCTGTGTGTGCCCCTCCGCGCGCAGTTCCGCAGCGGTCTACTGAGCCTGTCGAGGAGATCCGCGGTCGACCCGCGACGACTGTTTGAGCACGGAGGGGCACACACAGACCGCGTCCCCCTCAACCCTGAGTGAGCGGAGCCCTAGCCGAGCGTCTTCTTCTTGCGGCGGTCCAGCTCTTCTTTGAGGCGGTGCTTGATGCTGTTGTAGCGCTGCAGGAACTCGAAGTGCTTCTGGCGGAACGCCTGCAGGTAGCGCCGCTCCTTCGACTTCGCGCGCAGCGCCTCTTTGATCTCGCCCAGCGGCGCGGCGAGCTGCCCCGGCTCGGCGTAGCTGGCGATCGTGTTCATGGTCCCGTTCGTGTCGACCAGCTTCACCTCGCCCGGGCGCCCGCTGCCGCCCGGCGGCGTGTAGAGCAGCGTCACCGCGTCGGGCGCGCTGGATTTCACGGTGTGCACGACCATGCTGCCGGGCAGATCGGGCAGGTCCTCCTTGACCATCACGATCTGCGGCCGTTCCTGGGTGACGACGTCCAGCGCCTCGCCGCCCGTCAGCGCGGCGCGGAACTGCCAGCCCGCGCCGGACGTCAGCACGCCCTGCAGCTTCTCGAGCGCCTTCGGATCGTCGTCGACCAGCACGACGCTGACCGGACCGAGGTCGTCGCCCGTGTCCTGGGTCCGGCCCGTCACGCGATCCTCCAGGTCCAGGCCCTCGCGCGCGACGTCGCGCAGCCGCCGCAGGAACTCTTCGTGCGTCTCTGCCACTTCTTCCAGCAGGCTGTTGCGGTCGGCGGTCGCCTTGATGTCGGTCGCCGCCTCGACCACGCGCTCGCGCAGGTAGGGAACCACGTCGGGCTCCTTCAGCACGACGTCGGCCGCGCCGGCGCGGAACGCCTTCACGACGGTCTCGTACGACTTGCGCGCGGTCATGATCACGACCGACGTCAGCGGCGATTTGTCGCGCGCGAACTGCAGAAGCTCGATGCCGCCGCCCGGCGTCGGCGTGTCGGCATCGACCAGCGCCACTGCGTAGAACTTGTTCAGCAGCTGGTCGCGGGCGCGGATCGGATCGTGCGTCCCGGTGACGATCAAGCCGACGCGCGTCAGGAGCTTGTCCAAACCCTTGACCACCTGGTCGTCGGCGTCGACGACCAGCACTTCCTGCCCGGCAGCGACGGGTGGATTGGACACTGTTAGACGCTAAGGTTAACCCGTTTCCCCCACGCCGGTCTATTTGATCGGGGGGCGTTCGCTCGCTGCGCTCGCTCTGCGCCCCCCGCGCCCCGCTCGCTCCGGGCTGGCAAAGCCACCCTGCGCTCGCCTATGATCGCGGCGAGCCGAAACTGATCCCATGGCGATGGATTCTCTGTTCGATCGGGCGCTGGCGACGGCGCGGCAACTGGGCGCCTCCGACATCCACCTGAAGCCCGGCATGGAGCCGATCCTGCGCATCGACGGCGAGCTGCGGACGCTGCGCAATCCCGACGTGCCGCCGATGACACGCGATTTTCTCCACAACCTGGCGATGTCGCTGCTCAACGACCGCCGCCGCGACATCCTGGAACGTCACGGTGACGTCACCGTCGCCCTGACCACGTCGGGCGGCGCGCGCCAGCGGGTTCACGTCTCGCAGCACCGCGGCGGCATGACGATCTCGCTGCACCTGGTGCCGGCCGAGGCGCCCGCGCTGGACAGCCTGGGACTGCCCGCGACCGCCCGCGATCTCGTCGCGCCGGGCGGAGGCCTCGCGCTGATCGCGTCCGGGCCTGGCGGCGGCAAGACCACCACGCTGGCGGCGCTGGTCGACGACCTGGCGACGCGCCACCCGCTGCGCGTCGTGACCATCGAAGATCCGGTCGAGATCGTGCTCAAGGATCGGCGCAGCGTCGTCATCCAGCGCGAGGTCGGGCTGGACGTACCGACCATCGCGGCGGGCCTGCGCGCGGCGGCGCGCCAGGACGTCGACGTGCTGCTGCTGAGCGAGATCGCCGATCGCGAATCGGGCGAACTGGCCCTCGCCGCCGCCGAAACCGGGCGGCTGGTCATCGCGGGGATCGCGGCCGCCAGCCCGGCGACCGCCGTCTCGCGGCTGATCGGGCTCTGGGAGACGGACGCGCGCACCGCGGTGCGAACCCGACTGACCGAGGCCCTGCGCGGCGTGCTGCACCAGCGGCTGGTGACCGCGAAGGGCAGCAAGGGCCGCAAGGCCGAAGCCGAGATCGTCATGGGCGGCTCCGCCGCTGCCGCCTGAACCTCGTCGTTAGCTGTCCGCGTTGATCAGGTCGTACGACGGGACCGCTGCTGACGCGAAGGAGATTCTCCGGGGGTTCGTGGCGGCGCGGCAGATGGGTATGGATCTGCGTCCGTTCGGGGATCGGCTGGCGCGGAAGCGAAAAGCATTCGGCAAGGCCGCCTGAACCGGAGCGCGGGCCTGGCGGCGCGGGTGTAGTAGATTCCCGTCCGCACATCATGGGCTCGACCGACACGAACAACTCATCCAGCGTGCGCCGCACGTTCCTCGACTATTTCGCGAAGCAGGGGCACAAGCCGGTCGCGAGCGCGTCGCTGGTCCCTCACAACGACCCGACGCTGCTGTTCACCAACGCGGGGATGAACCAGTTCAAGGACTACTTCACCCGCAAGACGCAGCCGCCTTTTCCGCGCGCCACGACGGCGCAAAAATGCGTGCGCGCCGGGGGCAAGCACAACGACCTCGAGAATGTCGGCCGCACCGCGCGCCACCACACCTTCTTCGAGATGCTGGGCAACTTCTCGTTCGGCGATTACTTCAAGGCCGACGCGATCGCTTTCGGGTACGAGCTGCTGACGAAGGACTACGCCATCGATCCGAAGCGGCTCGTCTACACCGTACACGAAAGCGACGCCGAGGCGCGGGCGATCTGGAAGAAGGTCGCCGGCATCGGCGACGACCGCGTGATCTCGCTCGGCGACAAGGACAACTTCTGGGCGATGGGCGAGACCGGCCCGTGCGGTCCGTGCAGCGAGATCCACTTCCTGCAGAGCAACGACATCCCGTGCGGCGAGGAGGCGTCCGGACGCAAGTGCCTCGGCGCCGCCTGCGACTGCGACCGCTGGGTCGAGATCTGGAACCTGGTCTTCATGCAGTACGAGCAGGTCGCGCCGGGGGATCGCCGGCCGCTGCCGAAGCCGTCCGTCGACACCGGGATGGGCCTGGAACGATTGTGCGCGGTGCTGGGCGGCTTCCGCTCGACGTACGAAACGGATCTGGTGCGGCCGCTGATCGCGCACGCCGAGAAGCTGTCGGGCAAGGCGTTCGACCCGACCGACTACGCGGGGGCCAGCGTGTCGTTGCGCGCGATCGCCGACCACGCGCGCGCCGCAGCCTTCCTGATCGGCGACGGCGTCTTCCCCGACAACACGGGCCGCGAATATGTGCTGCGGCGGATCATGCGGCGGGGCATCTATCACGGCTGGCTGCTCGGCATCCGGAAGCCGTTCCTCCACGACATCGCGGCCGACGTGATCCAGAAGATGGGCGGCGTCTACCCGGAGCTGACCGAGCGCGCCAGCCTGATCACGAAGACCTGCCTCGACGAGGAGACGCGTTTCCGCGAAACGCTGGACCGCGGCGTGAAGATCCTGACCGACGCTATGGCGGACGCCCGCGCCGACGTCGTGTCAGGCAAGCTCGCGTTCCTGCTCTACGGCACCTACGGCTTCCCGGTCGATCTGACGCGCGTGATCGCGCAAGAACACCGCTGGACCGTCGACGAAGACGGCTTCCAGCGCGAGCTGGAAGAGGAGCGCGGGCGCAGCCGCTTCCAGGGCTCGGGCGAGGTGGCCGTCGCGGCCGTGTTCCAGGCGATCGCTGATCGCGTCGGGGCGACGAAGTTCCTCGGTTACGAGGCGACCACCGGGAAATCGAAGATCGTCGCGCTGGTCGCGGACGGCCAGCAGACGGAGGTCGTCGGCCCGATGTCGAAGAACGTCGCGGTGGTGACCAGCGAGACGCCGTTCTATGGCGAGCAGGGCGGCCAGATCGGCGACATCGGCACGCTCGCCTCCGCGCGCGCGAAGATGACGGTGCGCGACTGCGTCCGTCCCGTGTCGACCCTCTGGGTGCACGTCGGCGAAGTCCAGTCGGGCGAGCTGCGCGTCGGCGACGAGGTCGATCTGACCGTCGACGCCGGCCGCCGCGACGACATCCGGCGCAACCACTCGGCGACGCACCTCCTGCACTGGGCGCTGCGCCACGTGCTGGGTACGCACGTCACTCAAAAAGGCTCGCTGGTGGCGCCGGACAGGCTGCGCTTCGACTTCTCGCACGGCGCGCCGCTGACCGACGACGAGAAGCGCCGGGTCGAGGACCTGGTCAACGAACGGGTGCGCAAGAACGTCGCGGCGGACACCGCCGTCTTGCCGATCGCCGACGCCAAGAAGGCGGGCGCCATCGCGTTCTTCGGCGAGAAGTATGGCGACACCGTGCGCGTGGTGACGATGGGCGAGTCGAAGGAGTTCTGCGGCGGCACGCACGTCGCGCGCACCGGCGACATCGCCTTCTTCTTGATCACCGAGGAGAGCGGCGTCGCCCAGGGCGTCCGGCGGCTCGAGGCCGTCACCGGCGCGGGCGCGCTCGGCTTCGTGCGCCGCCTGGAGGGCGAGCTGGGCGAGAGCGGGCGGCTGCTCAAGGCCGGTAGCTTCGAGGTCGCCGCGCGCGTCGCGAAGCTGCAGGCGGAACAGAAGGATCAGGAAAAGGAGATCGAGAAGCTGCGCCGCAAGCTGGCGTCGGGCGGCGGCGGGCGCGATCTCGCCTCCGAGGCGCGCGACGTCGGCGGCGTGCGCGTGCTCGCCACGCGCGCGGACGTGGCCGATCCGAAGGCGCTGCGCGAGGTCGCCGACCAGCTGCGCGACAAGCTGCGCTCGTGCGTGATCGTGCTGGCTGGCGTGGAGGGCGACAAGATCGCGCTCGTGTCGATGGTGACGCCGGATCTCGTCGCCAAGTACAACGCCGGCAGGATCGTCGGCGAGGTGGCGAAGGCGGTCGGCGGCAAGGGCGGCGGTCGCGCCGACATGGCGCAGGGGGGCGGCTCGGAGCCGCAGCACCTCGACGCCGCCCTCGCCCGCGTCTTCGAACTGGTTCGTGGCTGAGCGCGGCGTCTCGTTCATGATCGGCGCCCCGGACGAAGGTGCGACGGTCGCCGCGGCGCTGCGCCGCCAGCTGCACGGCGAAAGCTGGGCGCAGGTCCGCAAGCTGTGCACGACCGGCAAGGTGTTCGTCGACGACGAGCGCACGCTCGATCCCGCGCGCCGCGTCCGCGCGGGCCAGCGCGTGTCGCTCCATCGCGCGGCGCCCCGCCCCGACCCGACACCCGCAGGCTTCCGCGTCGTGTTCGAGGACGCGCACCTGATCGTCGTCGACAAGCCGTCCGGAATCTCCAGCGTCCCCTACGACCGCAAGGAGACCGGCACGGCGATGGATCTGATCCGCGCCGTCTGGCGGCGGAAGGGAAAGCGCGCGACCGCCACGCCGCTCTACATCGTTCACCGGATCGACAAGGACACCTCCGGCCTGCTCTGCTTCGCCAAGACGCGCCTCGCCGAGCGCGCGCTGCACCAGGTGTTTCAGCGCCACACCGCCGAGCGCACCTACCTGACCGTCGCGGCGGGCGACGTACCCGCGATGCGCATCGAATCCCACCTCATCGCCGATCGGGGCGACGGCATCCGCGGCTCCACCCGTCATATCGATCAGGGCCAGCGCGCGGTCACGCACGTCGAGCCGTTGCGTCGCCTCCCTGACGCGACCCTCTGCCGCGTCCGGCTCGAGACCGGGCGGACCCACCAGATCCGGATCCACCTTTCGGAACGCGGCCACCCCATCCTCGGCGAAACGGTCTACATTCGCGACTTGCTCCGCACCGGACGCACCCCGATCCCCGCGCCGCGGCTGATGCTGCACGCGGCGACGCTCGGCTTCACCCATCCCGTCACGGGCGTGACGCTGAAATGGACCGCGCCCGCCCCGTCGGACTTCGTCGCCGTCTTCGAATCCCGGGGAGGCAAGCTTGGCGACCTCTGAAGGAGGCATCCGGGCGGCGCTGGCCGCGATCGTGGAGGCGATCCGCTCCGGCTACGGCGAGCGCGCGGAACGCGTCCAGGACGGGCCGGACTCCGGATACGACCCGGGCTTCGTCGAGCGCACCGCGCCGCTGCTGGAGTTTCTCTGGACGCGTTACTTCCGCGTGCGCCTGTTGGGCATAGAAAACATCCCGGACGACGGCGCCGCGCTGCTGGTGGGAAACCATTCGGGTGGGATCCCGTACGACGGCGCAATGTTGCTTCACGGCATCCGCCGCAATCATCCGCGTCACAGACATGTCCGCCCGCTGGTCGCAAACTTCGCCTTTCGTTCGGGCTGGATGGCCAATGTCGTGGCGCGCGTTGGTTGCGTGCGCGCCTCGATGGAGACCGCGTTGCCGATGCTGGCGCGGGGCGAGCTGGTCGCAGTGTTTCCTGAAGGTCTGCGCGGCGTCGGCAAGATGTATCGCGAGCGTTATCGCCTCGCCCGCTTCGGCCGCGGCGGTTTCGTCCGCCTCGCCCGCGAAGCCCAGGTGCCGCTGCTGCCGGTCGCGATTGTCGGCGCCGAGGAGATTCACCCGGTCGTCGGCAAGATCACACGTTTCGCCGAGCCGCTCGGCATTCCATATATACCGATAACTCCTACCTTTCCGTGGCTGGGCCCGCTCGGCCTCCTACCGGTGCCGACGAAGTGGACGATCCAGGTCGGCGCGCCGATCGCGCCGCCGCCACGGTCGGGCGACGACGAAGCGACCCCGCGCGTGGCCGAGACAGTTCGGAGTACAATCGACGGAATGATCGCCGACCTCTTGGCGCAACGAAGGTCGATTCTCTTCGGCTGAAATACTCTGTCTGCCTTACGTTATATAGGTGCGTCGCTCGGTAATTCGGCTATAAACAGGGGCCGACGGCGGCCATCTTCATGATCGATATCGGCCACACGATCGGCAATTACAAGATCACCGCCAAGTTGGGAGAGGGGGGAATGGGTGTGGTGTATCTGGCCGAGCACCCGGTCATCGGCAAGAAGGTGGCGATGAAGGCCATCCACCCGGAGCTCTCCAAGAACTCCGATGTGGTGTCGCGCTTCGTGACCGAGGCCAAGGCGGTCAACCAGATCGGGCACGAGCACATCGTCGACATCGCCGACTTCGGCAACACGCCCGAGGGCGAATTCTATTTCGTGATGGAGTATCTGCAGGGCGAGTCGCTCTCGGATCGCCTGCGTCGCGAGAACCGCCTGGATGCCCCGTCCGCGCTCTCGATAACCGGACAGATCGCAGATGCGCTCAACGCGTCGCACGAACAGGGAATCATCCACCGCGATCTCAAGCCCGAGAACATCTTCCTCTGCGTCAACCGCGGGGCGGGTCGCGACTTCGTCAAGGTGCTGGACTTCGGCCTCGCCAAGCTGACCCTGCACGACCAGAAGGTCACCCATAAGACCCGCACCGGTTCGGTGATGGGGACGCCCTATTACATGTCCCCGGAGCAGTGCGAGGGGAAGATCGAGATCGATCACCGCGCCGACATCTATTCGCTCGGCGTCCTGCTGTTCGAGATGCTGACCGGCAAGGTCCCGTTCGGCGGCGACGGTTACGGCGAGATCATCGTGAAGCACGTGACGATGCCGCCGCCCTCGGTGCGCAGCATCAACCCGGACCTGCCCGAAGAGATGGACCTGATCCTCTATCGGGCGCTGGCCAAGGACCGCGATCAGCGCTTCCAGACGATGGCCGAGTTCGAGGAGGCGCTGTCGGATCCCAAGCGTTACGCCAGCACCGCGCCCGTCATCGGCATCCCCGAGGACCTGTCGGGCGTGGCGCGCGCCGCATCGCCCATGGCGCGCGCCGAGATGGACGCGCGCTCGAAGCTCTACAGCTCCGGGGGCATGGACGTGGACCGGCCGCCGGGCGGAATCCCGTCGACGTTCCGGGAGGGGCGGGGCGAGATCATCGACCGGCTGATCCCGAGGAAGAAGAGCGGCGTGCTTTTCTTCTACGCGGGCGGCATCGCGCTGGCTGGCGCCTTGATCATCACCTTCGGGCCCCGCAGCGGGAACAACAGGCAATCGCTGCCGGTAGCGCCCACCGCGCTCCACCCGAGCTCGGTGCGCATCAACTTCAACTCGGACCCCGACGGCGCGATCGTCGTGCGCAGCGACGGCAAGACGCTGGGCCTGACGCCGCTATCGATCGAGGTGCCGTACAGCGACTCGGCGGTCGAGTTCCAGTTCCGCAAGGTCGGCTTCGATAAGAAGACGGTCTACGTCGTCCCCAACCTGCCCTCGCCGCTGTTCGCGACCCTCCACAAGGTCGAGGCCCCGCCGCCCGAAAAGGCGCAGACCCCGCCGCCGACGCCGATCGGGCACCGGAACGCGAACCCGACGCCCCCGCAGCAGCCCCCGAAGAAGAAGGCGCCGCCGGTCGAGAAGCCGCCCACGCACAACGACGACGAGGACGGCACGCTCGAACCGTCCTTCAACCGCCCGTAGCTTCGCGGCTGGCGCCCGTAGCTACGCGCAGACGCGGTTTCGGCCGGAGGCCTTGGCTTCGTAGAGCCGCTCGTCGGCGCGCTTGATCAGCGCCGCGGCCTCCGTCAGCTCGGCGTCGATCGCGGCGACGCCCATCGAGATCGTGACCGGAATGCGCGTGTTCTCGAACTTGAACTCCGTCTTCTCGACGATCTGGCGGATCTTCTCCGCGAACGGGACGGCGTTCGCGCCGTCGATCTCGGGCAGCACGATCGCAAACTCCTCGCCGCCGTAACGGGAGAAGCAGTCCTCGCGCCGGATCTTCGCGCGCACGGTCTGCGCCAGGTGCTTGAGCACGTAATCGCCCGCCAGGTGTCCGAACCCGTCGTTGACCTTCTTGAAATGATCGATGTCGAACATGACCAGCGACAGCGATCGGCGGTACCGGTGCGAGCGCGCGATCTCGCGCTCCAGCGTGTCCATGAAGTAGCGCTTGTTGAAGATCTGCGTGAGCCCGTCGACCGTGGTCAGCCGGTAAATCTCTTCGTGGTAGGCGTTCTCGATGTTTCCGCCGGTCAGGAACTTGAAGATCGTCCGGCCGATCTTGATCAAGTCGCCGTCGCGCAGCACGTACTCGTCGACGGGCTCGTCGTTGACGTACGTTCCGTTCGTCGATCCCAGATCGCGGATCAGGATCGACTTCCCCGTGTTCACGATCTTCGAGTGATTGCGCGAGATCGATTCCTGATCGATCTGGATGTCGCATTTCGACGAGCGCCCCACCACCAGCGACGCGGAATTCAGATTGTACTTTTTGCCCAGCTCCAGGCCGTAGATGACGACGAGGCAAGCTTCCTTGCCCGACGGTTTGTCGGTCAGCCGGCTGATGCTCGTGACGACCGTCTTCGCCCGGACATGGTCCGATTCGGAGGTGTCGTTCGGGTCACGAGGGGTGCGCGCCACTTGGGGTTCCGGGCAAAGCAGGCTAGGTCAAACCCAGCGATGCATCAAGGGGAGGATAATTTGACACCTATACCTACATGTATGACGGTGTCATTATGCCACATACCTCCGGTGTTGTCGTCGGCTTCCTGGCAGCGACCTTTCTTGGACCCATCGCGCTCGCTGAAACGCCCTCCCCGGGCGCGGGTTCCCCCGAAACAGCGGCGCCGGCGCTGCGAGCGGAGACGATCCGCTTCACCGGCCGCCGCTACGTCGCCGACCTGACCGACGGTGGCCGCGCCGAGCTGACCCTCGACCCGCGCCTGCAACAGAGCACCGAAGGCGTCCTGCGCAACTTCCAGATCCCGTTCGGCGCCGCCGTGGTCGTCTCCGTCCCGGATGGGCGCGTGCTGGCCCTGGTCGGTCAGTCGTCCGCGGACCCGCGCCTTGGGCCGTCCGAGCTGGCGCTGCGCGCCTGGGCGCCCGCCGCGTCGGTATTCAAGGTCATCTCCGCGACCGCGCTGGTCGAGAACGGCGTCATGGGCAACACCCGCACCTGCTACCACGGCGGCGTCTCGTCAATCGTCCCCGACAACCTCGTCGATCTGCCCGCCATCGACCGGCGCTGCGAGACGCTGGCGTTCGGGCTCGGCAAGTCGCAAAACGCGATCATCGCCAAGCTCGCCACGCGGCACCTGACGGCCGGCGAGCTCGCCCGCGTCGGCCACAGCTTCGGTTTCGAGGAGGCGATCCCGTTCGAGCTGCCGATCCAGCCGTCGCACCTGGACGTTCCGGGCGACGATCTCGAATTCGCCCGGACCGCGGCCGGCTTCTGGCATTCGACGCTGTCGCCCATGCACGGCGCGCTGCTGGCGGCCACCATCGCGAACCGCGGCGACATGCCGGCGCCGATGTTGATCGAGCGGGCGCGCGATCGCGACGGGCGGTTGCTGACGCAGCCGGTGGCGGCCCCTCGCCACGTCGCCGACGCGGCCGCCGCCCGCGAGGTGGGACGGATGATGGAGCTGACCACGCGCATCGGCACGGCGAAGGGGACTTTCCGCGACCGCCGGGGCCGGCGCCTGCTGCCCGTCGAGGTCGCCGGCAAGACCGGGACGCTGTCGGCCGAGACCGACCACGGATACGTTGGCTACAGCTGGTTCGTCGGTTACGCGCCCGCGGATCACCCGACCATCGCGTTCGCCGTCGTCCTCGGCAACCACCCGAACTGGCGGATCAAGGCGACCTACGTCGGCCGCCACATCGTGTCGGAGTACCTGGCGGCGAAACCGTCGGCGCCCCACCTGCTGGCGTCCAAATAGGTCCTCGGGGCCCGAAATAATCGGGTGCCTCATCCGATCTTGTAGCCGCCGCCCGTCGAGATATAGACTGTCGGGCGCCTCGGAAGGTGTGAGAAGTCCGCAGCATGCAGCTTTACCAATGGCTCTCCAGCGTCGCGGATGATCGCGGCAGCGCCAAAGCGCTCGTTTACCGCGATACATACCTGTCGTGGCGCGGACTGCTTCATCGCGTCGACCGACGCGCCCAGGAGCTGCACGCGATGGGGATCGGCCCCGGCTCGTGGGTCGGCCTCATGCTCGGCAACGTTCCTGACTTCGTCATCCTGACGCTCGCCGTCTCCAAGGTCGAAGGGGTCGTCGTTCCGCTGGATCCGACGACCGGGAACCGCGAGCTCGAGATGATCCTCGAAGCGGCGCCGCTGCGCGCGCTGGTGACGCGCCCGCGCGGCGGCGAGGGCGTCCAGGCGGCCGCCGGGCTGCCTTACTACGCCGCCCCGCCCGTGGCGCGGCCGCCCGCCGGTCCCCCGTCGAAGTTCGCGCCCGAGATTCGCCGCCGGCTGCAGGGGACCTTGCTGTCCTGCAACCTGTACAAGCGCGCGCCGCTCGCCAACCTGATCGACGAGGGGCGCGACGCGCCCGCGGTCGTGCAGTTCACGGCGTCGGTCGGCGGCGACCCGAAGGGCGTGGTGAAGACCGCCGCCAACCTGGCCGCGGCCGCGCAGGCGATCGGCAAGACGCTGGGTGTGAAGCACGAGGACCGCGTCCTCTGCACGATGCCGCTCCACACGAGCTACGGCTTCGACTTCGGCCTGCTCGTCGCCCTCGCCAACGGGACCACGCTGTTCCTGGAAGACGAAGTGTCGCCCAAGCGGATCGCGAAGCTGCTGCGCGAGCAGAGCGTCGATTTCTTCGCCGGCAACCCTGCCCTTTACGGCGCGCTGGTCCGCGTGCCGACCATCAAGCCGCTCAAGACCGCGGGCGCCCGGTTCCTGAGCTCGGGGTCGGCGCTGCCCGCCCCCATCGCGGAGAGCTTTCACGAACGATTCGGCGTGCGCCTGCTCTCCTGCTATCACGGCACCCAGGCCGGGCCGCTGGCGATCGATCGAACGGGCAAGGACCCGGAGACGGTGGGGCGCGCGTTCGAGGGCGTCGAGCTGCGCGTGGCGGGCGCGAAGGGCGACAAGCTGCCGGCGGGCGAGATCGGCCCGATCTGGGCGCGGTCGAGGACGCTGTCGATGCTGTCCGTCCCGAAGATCCATCTGCCCAAGCGCGACGACGGGGTTCCGATCGGCAGCATCGGCACGGACGGCTGGTACCGGACCGGCGACCTGGGTCAGATCGACAAGAACGGTCGGCTGACCATCACCGGCCGCGAGGACGACCTGGTCAAGGTCGACGGCAAGCGGGTGGCGCTGGGCGAGGTCGAGGGGTGCCTCGAGTCCTTCCCGAAGATCAAGGCGGCGCAGGCGCGCGTCATCACCGATGACCTGGGCGGCCCGATGGTGGTGGCCCGCGTCGTCCGCGCCAGCATGTGCCGCGCCGAGGACATCATCGATCACTGCGCGCGCAACCTGGCGCCCTACAAGGTCCCGCGCCAGATCGAATTCTGCGAAGTGATCTAACGAGCGCCCAAGATCGATAAACCCTCGCCCCGCGCAGCGGGGAGAGGTTGGTGAGGGGTTCCTTATTCGATCAGCTCGCGCAGCTTCGCGTTGACGACGACCTGGCTGCCGCCGGGCAGCTCGACTTCCTGAAAGAACGAATAGTAGTTCGGGTGGCGGATCTCGATCCGGTGGAAGCCGGCGCGGATGTGGCGGCCGTCGCCCTTCCAGTCCGAGACCTTTCCGACCAGCACGTCGTCCACCCAGACGGTCGCGTCGGGCACGTTGCATTCGACGCGGAAGGCGATCGCGTTCTCGGCCAGGCCGTGCGCGCAGGACGCCGCGGCGGCCGCGAACAGGGCGACCGCGATCAGCAACCGGCGTGCGCCGCCGAGCTTCATGGATTCCCTCCGGGCATTCCGGACGCGCTTGCCGCCTTCAAGCGGACGCGCGCGCGGATCGTATCGCCCGAAGTCTGCACGTCGGTCAATGTGATCATGCCGCCCGCGGCGCGCGAGAGGGCGGCTGCCAGCGCGGCGGGGGCCGCGCGCGTGCGCACCTTGATCTCCGCGCGCCCGGCGGAGACCCGCGTCAGCTCCGCGGCCGACACCGCGCCGACGCCGCGCAGGCTCTTGACCAGCTCGGGGATCGCGGCCGGTTCCACGACGTCGGCGTCGACGCTGACCGTCCGGAGATCGCCGGCGGCGGCCGCGCCCGCGCCGCCCGTCGACGTGGCGCCGGCGAGGCGGCCCGCCAGGTCGGCGCCGAGCTGCGCGCGGCATTGCGACGGGCCGTCGGCGGCCTTCTCGGCCTCCACGAACACCCGCGCCGTCGCGGCCCGCTCCGCCACCGTGTTGCCCGCGGGGGCGGCCAGCAGGCGCACGTTCGCCCGGCAGGATACGGCGACGCGCCCCGTCCCCCGCACCATCCCCTCCGGGACGCTCTCCGCCGTCACCAGCGCCGCCTGTTCGAGCGACGCGCGGCCCGCAGCCTGCGCGGCGGCGGCGCTGCTCGTCTCGCCCGCGTCGCCCGCCCGCGCGCGCACGCCGGCCGACGACAGGGCCGCGACCAGGCCGGCCACGAAGGCGGCGCTCCCCTCGCCCTTGTCGCCGGCCGCGACCAGCACCCCGGGCGCGCCGGTCCTGCCGGGCGTCACCAGCGGCGGCGCCGTGGAGGTGGTCCCGCGTTCCAGCCGGCGCCGGAGCGCGATCTCGTCGACCTCCGCTTCCAGGCGGATGGCGTAGACGCCGTTCGTCTCCCCCTCCTCCAGCGTGCGATAGCGAGGGACGAAGCTGCGCGCCTTCGCCTCGATCGCCTTCATCGTCTTCGCCTGCGCCGCGCGCGCCTGCGCGTCGACCAGCGTGGCGAGCGCCTGGTCGACCGCCTGCTTGATCGCGTCGTCGAGCGCGCGCTCGCGGGCCCCTGCGGCGTTGCCGCCGACGACGGGCGCCTGTCCGGTCACGACGTACGCTCCGGGCGTGGACGGAACGTCGGCCGGCGGAGGCGCCGGCGCGCCCGCAGGCGGTGCCGGCGCCTGGGCGAACGCCGATGCGCCGAGCAGAAGGAGAGCCGCCGCGGCGAGCGCGCACTTCATCGCTGCACCTTGGCAACGTAGATCAGGACCGCGCAGCGCGCGAGCTTGTCGGCCAGCTGGTTGTCGCCCTCCAGCAGAAGCCGCCCGTCCTTGTCGAGGCGGGCGTCGGCCACGTTCTTGGTCACCTTGCCGTCCTTCATCACGTACGTGGCGGCGCCGAGACGCACGTCGCGCTTGCCGACCCGCGCCGCCGGCGCCGCGCCGAGGTGCATGCTCGGCACCGCAACCGACAGGCAGACCTCGGAAGCGGCGGGTTCGACCCAGTCACCGAAGCGCAGCTGCTTGCGAACGACGGCGCCGCCGTTCGACTGGTACTGGACATCGACCGCGCGGGCCCGTCCGAGGGCGCGGTCGATCTCGGGCGCGGTCAGCTTGTTTCCCGAACCGAGGGGCAGCTCCGCGAGCGCGGCGCGCAGCTTGGCGGCGGCGCCCGCCTCGGCGCGCCGCTGCGCGCCCGGGCGCGCCAGGTCGACGCTGGGCATGTGGAGATCGGCGGCCGCG
>DATFXS010000456.1:0-10573 GCA_035315605.1 Polyangia bacterium | reverse complement strand
GATCACCAACGTTCAGGCCCAGCTGAACGGCACGGCGAACCCGAACGGCGACGGCACGACGGCTTGGTTCCGCCTCGCCACGACGAACCCGGGCAGCTGCGACGACATGTTCGGCACGCGCGTGCCGACCGTCGGCGGCGTCACCCTCGGCTCCGGCACCAGCGCCGCCACCTACAACCAGCCGGCCAGCGGCCTCCTGCCGAACACGACCTATTATGTCTGCGCGATCGCGCAGAATTCGCTGGGGACGTCCGTCGGCACGGTCATGACGTTCCAGACGTTCGACCAGCCGACCACCACGACCACCGCCGCAACCGCGGTGCTCAGCACCACCGCGCAGCTGAACGGCAGCGCGAACCCGAACGGCGCCACCTCGTCGGCCTGGTTCCGCATCAACACGACCAACCCCGGCACCTGCAACGACACGTTCGGCACGCGCGTCCCGTCCAGCAGCGGCGCCAACCTGGGCGCCGGCCGGACCGCCGTCACCTACGCCTTCAACACCAGCCTCTACGTCACCCTGCTGCCAGGCACGACTTACTACTACTGCGCGATCGCGAACAACACGTACGGGACGTCGTTCGGGTCGGTGCTGTCGTTCACGACGCCGCCCGTGCAGCCGGTCGTCTCCACCAACGCCGCGACGCTTGTGACGGGGGCGACCGCGACGCTCAACGGCTCGGCGGTTCCGGGCGGCGCCGGCACGACCGGCTGGTTCCGTTACAGCCCGACGAATCCGGGCGGGTGCAGCGACACGTTCGGCACCCGCGTGCCGATGTCGAGCGGAACCGATCTCGGCGCCGGCAACAACAGCGTTCCGTTCTCGCAGGCGATCACCGGGCTCAGCCAGGGGACGACCTACTACTTCTGCGCGCTCGCCTCCAACTCCGTCGGCACCGTGTTCGGCAACCTGGTGTCGTTCACGACCCAGTCGCCGCCGAACGTGACGACCAACGCCGCCTCCGCCATCGCCGACACCAGCGCGCAGCTCAACGGCTCTGCCAGTCCGGACGGCGCCCAGTCGACCGGCTGGTTCCGCTTCAGCACGACCAATCCGATGACGTGCGACGACATGTTCGGTACGCGCGTGCCGGGATCGGGCGGCACCGACCTCGGCTCCAGCTTCGGCGGGGTGGCGTTCGCGCAGGCGATCAACGGCCTGACGCCGAACACGACCTACTACTACTGCGCGATCGCCTCCAACTCGTTCGGGACGTCGTTCGGCGCGGTGGTGTCGTTCACGACGCGCGCCGCATCGACGGTCACCACCCTGGCGGCGACCAACCTGACGACCAGCACCGCCCAGCTGAACGGCACCGCGAACCCGAACGGCGCCACGACCACCGCCTGGTTCCGCATCAACACGACCGACCCGGGCTCGTGCAACGATACCTTCGGCACGCGCGTTCTGTCGAGCAGCGGCACGAACCTGGGCGCCGGAATGACCGCCGTCAGCTACGCGTTCAACACCAGCGCGTACATCGGGCTGTCGCCGGGGACGACCTACTACTACTGCGCGATCGCGAACAACTCGTTCGGGACCGGGTTCGGCGCGGTGGTGACGTTCACGACGCCGCCGGCGGTGCCGTCGGTGTCAACCAACGCGGCGACCGCCGTGACGTCGACGGCCGCGACGCTGAACGGCGCCGCGAACCCGGGCGGCGGCGCGACGACCGGCTGGTTCCGCTACAGCGCGACCTTCCCCGGCACCTGCAGCGACACGTTCGGGACGCGCGTGCCGGCGACGGGCGGCTCCGACCTCGGCTCGGGCAACGCCGGCGTCGCGTTCTCGCAGGCGATCACGGGCCTCACCCAGGGGACGACGTACTACTACTGCGCGCTCGCCTCGAACTCGGCGGGCGTCTCGTTCGGCGCGGTCACCAGCTTCGTCACGGCGACGGTGCCGACCGTGACCACCAACCCCGCCACGACGATCAACGACACCTCGGTAACTTTCAACGGTTCGGCGAACCCGAACCGCGACGCCGCGACCGGCTGGTTCCGGTTCAGCACGACGAACCCGGTGACCTGCGACGACACGTTCGGCACCCGCGTTCCATCCGGCGCCGGCACGGGCACCAGCCTCGGCAACGGCAGCGGCGCCGTGGCGTACGCGCTGACGGCGACCGGCCTGACGCCGAACACGACCTACTACTACTGCGCAGTCGCCTCCAACTCGCTCGGGACCGGGTTCGGCGCGGTCGTGACCTTCACGACGCGCGCCGCGCCGACGGTGACCACCAACCCGGCGACGGTTCTGACCAGCACCTCCGCCCAGCTCAACATGACGGTCAATCCGAATGGCGCCGGCACGATCAGCTGGTTCCGGTTCGACACGACCAACCCGGGCACCTGCAACGACACGTTCGGCACGCGCCTGCCGCCCGCCGGCACGAACTTCAACCTGGGCAGCGGCACGACGCCCGTCGTCCAGCCCTACAACACCAACAACTACTACACGCTGCTGCCGGGCACGACCTACTACTACTGCGCGTTGGCAAACAACACCTTCGGCACCGGCTTCGGCGCGGTGGTGACGTTCACGACGCCGCCGGCCTTGCCGTCGGTCGCGACCAACGCCGCCAGCGTCATCACGTCGACGGGCGCGACGCTGAACGGGTCGGCGAATCCGGGCGGCGGCGCGACGACGGGCTGGTTCCGCTACAGCGCCACCAACCCGGGTTCGTGCAACGACACCTTCGGCACGCGCGCCCCAGCGACGAGCGGTTCGAACCTCGGTTCCGGCAACACGAGCAACCCGTTCTCGCAGGCGATCACCGGTCTCGCGCAGGGGACGACCTACTATTACTGCGCGATCGCGTCGAACTCGGCGGGGACCGGGTTCGGCGGCGTCGGCACCTTCGTCACGCTCACGTCACCGACAGTGACGACCAACGCCGCCAGCAGCGTCAGCAACCTTTCCGCGCAGCTGAACGGCACCGCCAACCCGAACGGCGACCCGGCGCTCGGCTGGTTCCGCATGAGCACGACCAACCCGGTCACCTGCGACGACATGTTCGGGACCCGCGTCCCGACCGTCGGCAACGTGACGCTGGGCGGGGGGACCAGCGGCGTGCCGTACTCGCAGCCCGCCAGTGGCCTCACCCCGAACACCACCTACTACTACTGCGCGATCGCGTCCAACTCGCTCGGGACGTCATTCGGCCAGGTGACGTCGTTCCAGACGTTCGACAAGCCGACGATGACGACGTCGCCGGCGACCTCGGTCGCCAGCACCTCGGCGTCGCTGAACGGCGCCGGCAACCCGAACGGAGCGGGGGCGACCTCGTGGTTCCGGATCAACAACAGCGATCCGGGATCGTGCAACGACACGTTCGGCACGCGCATCCCGTCGAGCGGCGCGACCACCCTGGGCAGCGGGCGATCGCTCGTCAGCTACGGGTTCAACACGAGCTCGTACTTCACGCTGCAGCCGGGCACGACCTACTGGTACTGCGCGATCGGTTCGAACGCGTACGGCACCGGCTTCGGCGCGGTCGTCACGTTCACGACGCCGCCCGTCCTGCCGCAGGTGACGACGAACCCCGCCTCCAACCTGACCAGCACGACCGCGACGATCAACGGCGGGGCGATCCCGGGCGGCGCGTCCACGACCGGCTGGTTCCGGTACAGCAACACGAACCCCGGTCTCTGCAGCGACACCTTCGGCACGCGCATCCCGGCGACCGGCGGCACCGATCTCGGCGCGGGTAACGCCAGCGTTCCGTTCTCGCAGAACCTGACCGGCCTGTCGCCGAACGTCACCTACTACTACTGCGCGATCGCCTCGAACTCGCAGGGCATCGCGTACGGATCGCTCGGCCAGTTCACGGCGCCGGCGATCCCGACCGTGCAGACGCTGGCTGCCACGCCGGTCACGTCGATGACCGCGACGCTGAACGCGTCCGCCAACCCGAACGGCATCGCGTCGACGGGGTGGTTCCGCTACGCGACCGCCAGCCCGAGCACGTGCAACGACACCTTCGGTACGCGCGTCCCGGGGACGGGCGGCACCAGCCTCGGGACCAGCACGACCCCGGTCCCGTTTTCGCAGGCGCTGACGTCGCTGCAACCGGGGCAGACGTATTACTTCTGCGCGATCGGGCAGAACGCGCAGGGGACGGCCTTCGGGCAGGTGCTGTCCTTCACGACGCCGGTCTCTGACCAGGCGCCGGGCGTCACGACGGTCGCCGCCTCTGGCCTCTCGGGCACGGCCGCCACCCTGAACGGCAACGCCAATCCGAACGGCTCGCCGACGACGGGCTGGTTCCGCTACGCGACCACCAGCCCCGGCTCGTGCAACGACACGTTCGGCACGCGCATGCCCGCAAGCGGCGGCGCCTCGATCGGTTCGGGCAACAGCCCCGTCGATTACGCGCAGGCGCTGACCGGCCTGACGCCGGGCACGACCTACTTCTACTGCGCGCTGGCCCAGAACGGCGCCGGGACCTCGGTCGGGTCGGTGCTGTCGTTCACGACGCCGGTCGCGCCCAGCGTGTCGACCGATCCCGCGTCGGGCGTCAGCAGCACGACCGCGACGCTGAACGGCTCGGCCAATCCGCACGGCGCCGCCACGACGGGCTGGTTCCGTTACGACACGACCAGCCCCGGCTCTTGCGACGACAGCTTCGGGACGCGCGTCCCGGCCACCAGCGGCGGCTCGATGCTGGGCGCGGGCACCAGCGACGTCAACTTCTCGCAGGCGATCACGGGCCTGACCGCGAACACGACCTACTACTACTGCGCCATCGCCCAGAACGGCGCCGGCACGTCGTTCGGTTCGATCCAGTCGTTCGTCACCCCGATCGCGCCGACGGTGCTGACCCTCGCGGCGACCGGCGTCGCCAGCATGACGGCCACGGTCAACGGATCGGCCAACCCGAACGGCGACATGACGACCGGCTGGTTCCGGTTCGACACGACGAGCCCGGGCGCCTGCAACGACACCTTCGGCACGCGCGCGCCCGCGACCGGCGGCTTCGCGCTCGGCACGGGCACGACCGCCGCGCCCTACGCGCAGGCGCTGACCGGCCTGACGCCGAACACCACCTACTACTTCTGCGCGCTGGCATCGAACTCGGTCGGCACCGCGGTGGGCGACGTGCTGACGTTCACCACGCCCGCGCCGGCCACCGCCACCACCGCGCCGGCCACGGCGATCACCGGCACGGGAGCCGCGCTGAACGGCTCCGGCAATCCGCACATGGCCGCGGCGATCGGTTACTTCCGCTATGCGACCACCAACCCGGGCAGCTGCAACGACAGCTTCGGCACGCGCACGCCGGCGACCGGCGGCACGGACCTCGGCGCCGGGACGGCGGACGTCGCTTTCAGCGCGATGCTGACCGGCCTGACGACGGGCACCACCTACTACTACTGCGCCATCGCCGCCAACTCCGAGGGTACCGGCCTCGGCGCCGTGTCGTCGTTCACGACGCTGGCGGTGCCGACTGTCATGACAGGCGCGGCCAGCGGCGTCACCAGCACCAGCGCGACGTTCAACGGCTCGGGCAACCCGGGCGGCGACGCCGCCATCGGCTACTTCCGCTACGCGACCACCAACCCCGGCACCTGCAACGACAGCTTTGGCACGCGCTCGCCCGCGAGCGGCGGCTCGTCGCTGGGCTCGGGGACCGCGGCGGTGCCGTTCGCGCAGACCGAATCCAGCCTGCAGCCGGGGACGACCTACTACTACTGCGCCATCGCCCAGAACTCCGTCGGCACGTCCTTCGGATCGGTGCAGAGCTTCATCACGCTGGCGGCGCCGTCGGTGACGACGCTGGCCGCCACCGCGGTCGGTTCGACGGGCGCGACCCTGAACGGCCAGGCCGCGCCGAACGGCGCGGCGACGACCGGCTACTTCCGCTACGGGACGACCGATCCGGGCGGCGTCTGCGACGCGCTGTTCGGCACGCGCGTGCCCGCGAACGGGGGCACGGCGCTCGGGTCGGGCGGCACGGCGGCGCCGTTCTCACAGACGCTGACCGGCCTGCAGCCCGGGACGACCTACTACTTCTGCGCGCTGGCCGACAACGCGGTCGGCACGTCGGCGGGCACCGTGCTGACCTTCGCGACGACGGCGGTCGCGCCGATCGTGACGACGTCGCCGGTCACCAGCACCACGCTGACGTCGGCGACGCTCAACGGCAATGCCAACCCGAACGGTGGGGCGTCCACAGGCTGGTTCCGTTACGCGACCAGCGATCCCGGCACCTGCAACGACAGCTTCGGCACGCGCGTTCCGACGGGTACGGGCGGCTCGCCGCTCGGCTCCGGGACCGCGGTCGTCGCCTTCTCGCAGAACGTCACCGGCCTCTCCGGCGGCGTCACCTACTACTTCTGCGCGATCGCCTCGAACTCCGCCGGGACCTCGTTCGGCGCGGTGCTGAACTTCCGCGTCGACACGCCGGCGCCGATCGTCTCCACCGAGGCGGCGACGGCCGTCACGGCCACGACGGCGACAGTGAACGGTTCGGCCAACCCGAACGGCACCGATACGACCGGCTGGTTCCGCTACGACACCAGCATGCCGGCCGCTTGCAACGATTCGTTCGGGACGCGCGCCCCCGCCTCCGGCGGAACCGACCTCGGCACGGGCACCACCGCGGCGCCGTTCATGGCCGCGCTGACCGGACTCGAGCCGAACCAGACCTACTACTACTGCGCGATCGCCTCGAACACGGGCGGCGCGGCGTTCGGCAACCCGATGTCGTTCACCACGGCGACGGCGGCCCCGACCGTCCGCACCCTCGCGGTGGTCACCGAGACCGACGGGCACAAGACCCTGAACGGCGCCGCGAACCCGCACGGGATCGTGGGCGCGGGTTGGTTCCTCTACGGCACGACGGATCCGGGCACGTGCACGGCGTCGTACGGGATGCGCGTGCCGGCCACCGACATCGCCATCGCGTCGGGTCACACCGATGCCATGTACGAGACGACGCTGGGCACCCTGGCGCCGGGCACCTACTACTACTGCGCGGTCGCCAGCAACTCGGTCGGCACCACGTACGGGGCGGTCGTGTCGTTCGTCGTTCCGCAGCCGCTGCCGGACGGCGGCACGTCCGACGGCGGCCCTGACGGTGGAACCGGCGGGACCGGTGGCGCGGGCGGTGCGGGCGGAGCCGGCGGTCGTGGCGGCGCGGGCGGCACCGGCGGCGCGGGCGGTGGTACGGGCGGAGGCGTGGGTGGCGGCGACGCGGGCGTCGACGCGAGCGGCGCGGCTGGCGCGGGGGGCCGTGGCGGCGGCGATGCCGGTGTCGACGCGAGCGGCGCGGCGGGCACGGGCGGCCGTGGCGGCGCCGGCGGCAGCGCGGGTGGCGCGGGCGGCAGCCCGGCGGATGGCGGCGGCACCGACGCCGGCACCCCGCCACCAGGTGGTAACAAGGGCTGCGGCTGCGGCCTGGCCGGGGGCTCACCGGGCTTCGGCGGGATCGCGGGTCTGCTGATGGCGCTCGGGCTGGCGGTACGGCGGCGCGGCCGTCGTTCCCGGCGGCCGTGAGTCGCGCCGCCAGGAACAACGGACGCACTCGTCGTTAGGAGTGATGTGGCACATCGAAGCGGAATAGGGTTCATCGTGGCGCTCGGAATCTGCGCCGCGTCCAGCAGCGCAGCGGCGTCGACCTACTACTACGTCGACTGGAAAGCGGCCGACGTCGCCAACGGCACCGCCAGCGGCACCATCACGCTGCCCGACGCATCGACGGTAACCGTGACGTTCGCGGCGACGACGCCGGCGGGCGGACCGGGCTCGCTCTTCGGAGCGCAGGTGAACGACACGGGGACGAACTTCTGGATCCCAACGACGCCGTACATCAGCGCGCAGGTCGAGAACCCGCCGGTCTCACCGGACATCATTCAGCTCGCGGGCGGCCTGGGACAGACGTACACGGTCACGCTGTCCGAGCCGATCAAGGATCCGATCATGGCGATCTGCAGTCTCGGCGCGCCCAGCCTTTCGATCACCTACGACTTCGACTCTCCGTTCACGATTGTCAGCCAGGGTCCGGGCTACTGGGGCGGATCGGACACCGCGCTGGTCCAGTTGCCGGGCGACGTCCTGCAGGGCACGGAGGGAAGTGGGACGATTCAATTCATCGGCACGTTCTCGACGTTCTCGTGGACCGCTCCGACGACCGAGACGTGGCACGGGTTCACGTTCGGAATTCGCACGACCGAGCGAATCGAGCCGACCGACGCCGGCGCCGACGGTGGCGGTGACGCGGGCGGTACCGGTGGAAATGGGGGCGCGGGCGGTGCCGGCGGAAACGGCGGCGCTGCGGGCGGCGCCGGCGGAACCGCGGGGACAGCAGGCGCGACCGGTGGCGCGGGCGGCGCCGGCGGTTCAGGCGGCGCGGCGGGCGGCACGACAGGCGGCGGCGGTGGCGCAGTCGGTGGTCGCGGCGGCGCCGGCGGCACGAGCGGCACCGGCGGAACGGGCGGCAGCATCGGAGGAATGGGCGGCGTCGCTGGAACAGGCGGCGTCGCTGGAATGGGCGGAGCGATCGGTGGCGCGAGCGGCGGTGCCGGCGGTAGCGCCACGGGTGGCGCTGCTGGCCGGGGCGGCGCCGGCGGCGGTGGCGCTGGTGCTGGTGGACGAGGTGGTGCGCCAGCTGCGGATGGTGCCGTTGCCGACGGCGGCGGCGTGGACGGCGGTGTTCCGCCGCCGCGGGACAAGGGCTGCGGCTGCGGCTTCGCGTCGGGCTCGCCGGGATTCGGCGGCGTGCTCGCCAGCCTCGTCATCGGTCTCGGCTTGATGATTCGCCGTCGCCGCCGCGGCTAGAAAGCGGAGGCGCTGGCCGGCCCATCGAGCCAGCTGTGAATGGCTAGCGCCTCTCCAGGAATCCTCTGCCTTCGAATATCGCCGGCATCGCCTTTTCGATCCGCGCCACCCGCGTCGCCGACTGCTTGGCCGCGGCAAAGTGGTAGAGGTAACTCCTCTGCCGCCCCGGCGTCAGCGCCTCGAAGGCGCGCCTGAAACGCGAGTCCCTTCGGAAACGCGCCGTCAGCTCCTCGGGCACCGGAAAATCTGAGGTCTTCTTGCGCGCCACCCGCAGCCCGGCCTTCTCGACCGCGATCGCCTCGCGCACGTAGGCCTTGATGGTCGCGGCCTTCGCCAGGATGTCCTTCACGCTGGCGAACTTCATCAGCCGCCCGGCTTGTACCTGACCAAGCTGCACCAGCACCTTCTTGGGGTCCTTCAGCAGGGCGCCCTGAAAGAAGCCCAGCGCGAACAACTCCTTGAAGCCCTGCATGATGACGATGTTCTTCCCTTCCACCGTGTAGGTGGGCTTACCCCACTTGCACTCCTCCCTCATGGCAAAGGCGGCGAGCACCCGCCGCATCTCCGCAATCTCCGCCTCCCACCGCTCTCGATAGGCCATCTCCATGCCAGCACCTCTTCCGGTGGCTCGGGCAGCTTCTGGCTGTCAGGGCGCTTCGCAGACGGACGAACGCCCGTTGTCCTGCCAGCGATCGTTCCAGGTGCCGTCACTGGCGAGGACGCCGCGGTGATCGCAGGTGCACGTCTGTCCGGCGGAGCACGGATCGCAGAAGCCGTCGGGCTGGCCCTGCTGCCAGTTGCTGTAGCTCCAGGTTTCGTTTGTCACCCAGCGGTAAGTTCCCGGGCCGCTGCGGTCGCTGCCGGTCTTGTCGTCGGTGGCGCCGATCCAGGTGTCGGAGAACGCAGACGAGAACTGCGCGACGCTGACGACGAAATCGTTCTCCTCGGGCGAAAGGATCGTGACGAGGTGGCCCTGCTGCAGCATGCAGGCCTGCTGCGACTGGCTCCACGTCTGCGAGTTGGAATGCGTCCAGTAGCAGTGCACGCGGGTGTCGTTCGGCGGCGTGAACGCTTTCGCGGACGGGTAGGCGACGCACGGATTGCCGCCGCCGCCGGCCCCACCGCCGCGGCCGCCGTTCGCGCCGGCCCCGCCGCGCCCGCCGAAGCCGTTGCCGCGGTTGCCCTGGAACTGTTGGCCGCCGCCACCGCCGCCGCGTCCGTGACGCGGGCCGCGGAAGCGGTTCGCACCGGGGCGGCCGGTCGGCTGTCGAATGGTGAACTCGGGGATCGCGCGCGTCGGCGGAGGCGCGCCTTCAATCTTGGGCAGCGACGCCCGGATCAGCCGGCGATGAATCGAGACATCTTCAGCGCGGTTGCCGATGTTGTCCTCGTCGCCTTCGCTCTCGGCGTCGGCGGCATCGTCGGCCGGAGCCATCGGCGCGTCGTCGACAGGTGCAGCCGCCGCCATCGCCGGGGCCGCGATCTCGAGCGGCTCCGCCATCTCGAGCGGTTCACTGTCCTGTTCGTCGATCTCGACCGCGCTCGCGGATTCGGCCGCGCTCGGCGCCGCGGGGGTCTCGTGCGGCACGCGTTTGGGGCCGGCGGCCAACACCTGCGCGTAGAGGGCGGCGGGCGTTTCGGTCTTGCGCCGCTGCCGCGGGACCTTGGCGTGCTTGAACTCGTGATCGGCGTCGCACGTGGTGCAGCGCACCTGCTTCACGTCGTCCGCGATCATCGCGACGATGACGTGGTTGGTCACGCGTCGCTCGCGCGGACAATAATCGTCCAGGA
>DATFXS010000455.1:0-4147 GCA_035315605.1 Polyangia bacterium | reverse complement strand
GCCGGCGGCAGATCTCGATTCCCGAGACGTCCGGCAACATCAGATCGAGCAGCAGCAGATCGGGCCGGTGTTCGGAGACGGCGGTCAGACCCTCGCGGCCCGAGCTGACGACGATCGGAACGTGTCCCGCCTGCCGGAGGTTGTAGGCGAGCACCTCCTGCAGATCCTTCTCGTCTTCGACGACCAGAATGCGGGCCATGGGCGTTTGGCTGAGGGTTCTACCACTCCTTGTTCGAACGGAGCGGGCGTAGGATGCGGCCATGACGTTGACGGGGCGGGCCATGGCTGTGTTGACGTTGGTGTTCGCCGCCACCTGGGGCGGCGCCTGCACCCGCAAGGAGGCCCCCGACTTGCAGCCCGCCGCGGCGCCTCCGCCGGCTCCGCCACCGCCCGCGCCGGTCGCCGTCCGCGACGCCGCCCCCGATGTCGGCGACGCGGCGGCCGACGCGTCCGATGCGCGCCACGGCGGCGGCAAGAAGGCGGTCGCCCCGCCCGCGGGTGGCGGTGGCGGCGGCGGCATGAAGATCGAAGGGAGCCTGGCGCGCGCCGACGGCGAGAAGGTGGTGCGGGCCGCTCAGGGGAAGCTGCGCGCCTGCTTCGAACAATCGAACCCGAAAGGATCGGGTAACAAGGGACGCGTCTCGTTCAAGTTGACGGTCGACGATCGCGGTCACGTGACGGTCGTGAACATTCCGACCTCGACGCTGTCAGGCGGCAGCGAGGTCGAGACCTGCATGGTGCACGCGCTGCGCGACCTGCTGTTCCCGCGCGGGTCGGGCGAATCGACGATCAGCTTCCAGATGAACTTCGGGCGCTGATCGCCGGCGCGCGCGGCTCGACCTGATTGAGCCGCGCGGTGAAGCCGCGCACGGTGCGGCGCGAGCCGAAGCGGAGCATCTGCAGCCCCAACTTCGCGCGCCAGCCGGGCAGCGCCATCGCCTTGCCCGCCATCATGGCGCGATACGCGTGCGCCGCCACGGCGCCGGCCGAGGTGGTGCCCATATGGAACAAGCGCGACTCTTCGTTGCCCGCGATCTTGCCGAACTCGGTGGTGGTCGCGCCCGGACAGCTGACCGTCGCGGTGACGCCGGTGCCGCGCAGCTCGTAGCCGAGCGCCTCCGTGAACGAGTTCACGAACGCCTTCGTCGCGTAATAGACGGCCATGCCCGGGCCGGGCTGAAAGCCCGCCGTCGAGCCGAGGTTCAGGATCCGGCCGCTCCGCCGGGTGATCATCGCCGGCAGCAGCAGGTGGGTCAGGTGCATCAGCGACGCGACGTTCACCTGCACCATCGCCAGCGCGCGCCCGATGTCGCTGTCGACGAACGGTCCGTTGGTCCCGAAGCCGGCGCTGTTGACGAGAAACTCGACCTCGATCCGCCGCGCCGTCAGCTCCTCGACGATCCGGCGCGGCGCGATCGGATCCGCGAGATCCTCGGAGATGATGCGGGCGGCGACGCCGTGCTCGGCGGCCAGCCGGGTCGCCAGCGCCTCGAGGTGATCGCGGCGGCGCGCGACGACCACCAGATCGTGCCCGTCGCGCGCGAACAGACGCGCCAGCTCCAGGCCCAGCCCCGACGACGCTCCCGTGACCAGTGCGGTTTTTCCCATTTGTTGGACCCGTGCCGGATACTAGCCTGAATGGCAGCGGGAGCCCGCAACCTGCTCGTGACCTGCGTGGTGGCGGTCGGGTGCGGTGGCGGGGCGCGGCCGGGCAGCGCCCTCGATCGCATCCGCGCGCGCGGCGAGCTGACCTGGGGCGCCGACGAGCAGGGGGGCGAGCCGTACGTGTTCGAGGACGCGGCCCACGGCGGCGCGCTGGTCGGTTTCGAGGTCGACCTCGCCGCTGCGCTGGCGCGCGCGCTGGGCGTGCGCGCGCGCTTCGTGCAGAACGACTGGTCCACGCTGATCCCGGCGCTCGAGCGCGGCACCTTCGACATCGCGCTGAACGGGATCGAGGTGACGCCCGCGCTGGCGGCGCGCGTGGCGTTCTCGCGCCCGTACTACCGGTTCAGCGAACGGCTGGTCGCGCGGCGGGGCGATCCGCGCGTGCGCGATCTCGCGTCGATCGCCGGGCTGCGGGTCGGCACGCTGGCGGGCAGCCTGTCGTGGCAGCTGGCGCGGCAGGCCGGCGCCGACGCCGTCCCTTACGAAGGCGTCGACGAGCCGTTCGTCGACCTGGCGCACGGGCGCATCGACGCCGTGCTGCTGGACGACATCATCGTCGCCCGCTACGCGGGCCGCCACCCGACGGTCGCCGCCGTCGCGGATGTGGCCGAGGGCAGCTATGCGATCGCGATTCGCCCGCAGGACGACGATCTGCGGCAGGCGATCGATCGGGCGCTGGGCGCGGAGCTGGCGTCGGGCGCCTGGCGCCAGACGCTGGCGCGCTGGCAGATCGACGATCCCCGCCAGCAGGCGCTGGCGGTCGCGCCCGCCGCCGCCGCGACGGCAGCGACCCGGACGGTGCCGCTCTCGCCCCGGCAGATCGCGCTGTTTCTGCAGGGCGCGCTGGTGACGTTGCTGATCTCGCTGGCCGCCATGGCGCTGGCGGCGCCGCTCGGTCTCGGGCTGGCGCTGGTCAGGCTCGAGAGCCGGCGACTGCGCCCGTTCGCGGCGGCGTACGTCGAGATCGTCCGCGGCACGCCGGTCTTGCTGCAGCTCTACGTTCTCTACTTCGGCCTCGCCGACCTGATCGCGCTCGGCCCCTGGAGCGCGGCGATCATCGGCCTCGGCCTCAACTACGCCGCGTACGAGGCGGAGATCTACCGCGGCGCGATCCAGGCCATTCCGGCCCGCCAGTGGGAGGCGGCGCTGGCGATCGGTCTGTCGCGGCGCGCGGCCCTTCGCCACGTCATCCTGCCGCAGGCGCTGCGGATAGCCATGCCCGGCGTGACGAACGATTTCATCTCGCTGCTCAAGGACAGCTCGCTGGTCTCCGTGCTCACCGTGGTCGAGCTGACGAAGCGGATGACGATCACCGCGGTCGACAACCGCGGCTGGCTGTTGCCGGGCGCGCTCTGCGCGGCGCTGTACTTCCTGCTCGGCTATCCGCTGGCGCGCCTGGCCCGCCGGCTCGAGCGCCGCCGCGGGACGGCCGAGGCAACCGGCATCGCGCATCCGATCGGGTAGATTCAGGCGGTGATCACCGATCCCCAGCCGCGATCGGAGGCGCGCCGCAAGGAATACGATCGCAGCGACGCGCTGGTGACCATGCCGCTGCCGCCCGCCGAGACCATCCAGGCGCTCGCGAGCGTGCTCGCCGACGCGATGAATGCCGGCGAGACGGCGCCGGTCCGGACCGCGGGCGCCGCGCTGCTCGCGTCGCTGTCGAACTTTTATCGGGTGCCGATTCCGCCGCTACGCGTGCTGGGCGTGCGCCCGCATCGGGTGACCCAGGGGATCTGCACCTACCAGCTGTTCGGCGATTACACGCCCGCCACCCAGCGGATCCGGGTCTGGATGCGGACCGCGATCCGCGAGCGCGTCTCCAGCCCGCGGGCGCTGCTGAACACCTTGCTGCACGAGTTCTGCCATCACCTGGACAGCGCGCGCCTCGCGATGCCGCAGAGCTACCACACGCGCGGATTCTTCTGGCGCATCGATCACCTGTACCACCTGGCCCTGGCGACGCCGCTGGCGGCGCGAAAGCCGCTGCACTGGATCAAACGCGGTTCGGTCTGGATGATCGACTGGAACCGGCTGCGTCCGTCCGCGCCGCGAACAGCGTCGCGCGCACGCGGTGAATAGCCGCCACCGCGGATCGCGCCGCCGCCGGGAACAGGCGGCCGAGCTCGCGCACGGCGCACCCGCTGTACAGCACCGCCCACAGCGCCAGCGCCGCCGGCACCACGCGGCGCGCGCGCGGTGCCCGGGCCCCGATGCCGGCGTCGGCGCCCGCCGACGCGAAGGCGGCCTCCGCGCGCGCCAGCGTGCGCGCGGCGGACACGTCGTCCAGCCGGGCGCCCGGCAACTGCCGCAGCCGTTCCAGCAAGGGATCGTCGGGGGTCTTCATCGGTTCGCCTTTCTTTCGATCGAATTCGGTTCGTCCGCAGCAGCGAGCGCGTCCGCCAGTGCGGCGCGCGCGCGGGCCAGCCGCTGGCGCGCGGCATCGTGGTTGATTTCCAGCACGCCGGCCGCCTGCTTGATG
>DATFXS010000454.1:0-3126 GCA_035315605.1 Polyangia bacterium | reverse complement strand
ACCGGCGGCAGCGGCGGAACCGGGGGCGGTACCGCGATGACCTACGACCAGACGATCCTGGCGGATGGCCCGGTCGCGTACTGGGCGATGAACAAATTCTCGGGCAGCGAGCCGGATCTGACCGGCAACAACCACACCGGCACGTACCACGCCGGCCCGACCACCGCGGCGGCGCTGCCGAACGCCGACACGGCGGCCGACTTCAACGGTTCCAGCCAGTACCTCTCCGTCCCGTCGGCCGCCGTCTTCTCGATCCCGACCGCGCACAGCCTCACCTGGGAGGCCTGGATCCGTCCCGACGTGCTCGAGTTCCCGAACAACTCCGGCGGCTACGTCGACTGGATGGGCAAGTGCCAGGACTACAGCCCGACGTGCGAATGGGAAGCGCGCATGTACACCACCACCAACAGCGAGAGCCGCCCCAACCGGATGTCGGCCTACATCTTCAACCCGACCGCCGGCCTCGGCTCCGCCGCCGATTGGCAGCCGGCCAACGGTCTCATCAAGGCCGGCAGCTGGTATCACATCGTCGGCGAATACACGACCACGACGCAGCCGTCGGATTGCCAGAACGCGTCGATGTACCCGGGAATGATCGACATCTGGGTCAACGGCGTGAAGTGGGATCATTCCAGCCACGGCCAGACCGGCTGCATGAGCCAGTACAGCGTCGTCCCGGCCGCGAACTCGAGCCCGCTGAACATCGGGACGATGGCGATGGACGCCTGGTTCGCGGGCGCGATCGGCAAGGTCGCCATCTACGACAAGCTGCTGACAGCGGCGCAGGTGACCGCGCACTACCGCGCGATGACGGGCGCCTCGCCCACCGGCACCTGCGGCAACACCTGCAGCTTCTGAGGGTCAGCGGCGCTTCAGCGCCGCGTCGACGGCCTTCTTCGCCGCATCGAGCTTCCCGGTCCACATCGGCCCGTCGAAGTCCTGCTCGTGCAGCTTCGCGAGCACCTGGCGCACCCTCTCGTCCTCCGGCAGGCGCCTGTCTTCCGCGAGCGCCAGCACGGCCGGCAACCCGCGTTCGATGGACGGCCGCTGCATGGCGACGAAGTCCAGGTACAGACGCCTGAAAGCGACCATCTCGGCGAACTTCGGCGAAGGCGCGGCGTCGAACGGGCGAGCCTTGGCGTCGAAGAGCCGCTGAAGGCTCTTGATCTCGGCGCGGGTTGCGTCGCCGTTCGACGCTATTCCATGCATCACGTCCGAGAGCATGTAACCGATCTTGAGGCAGCGGGCGCTGACGTCATCGATCCAGGCGTACGCTGCCTTGACGTAGCTGTCGGCGGCCCGCTTTTCATCGTCAGTGAGACGGCGCTTGGCGGGGACGGGTTGCGTCGCCGCGACGGCCGCGATGAACAGGACCGACGGCGCGACCTGAAACATCGGCGCCGCCGCGGGGGAGGCGCTACTTCTTCGGGAAGACGACGACGACCGTCGAGTAGCGCGGCACCAGCACCGGCACCGACGTCCCCGCGGTGTTCGCGAAGATCCAGTCGCCGCTGACGGGTCCGTCCTGATCGGTGTTGACCGGCGAGTAGACGTAGCGCGTGCCGACGCAGGCCATGTTCCCGCCCGCGACGTTGAGGGTGACGTTGGCGTCGATGTTGCGGTTGGTGTTGGTCATCATGACCGCGATGTCGCCGTTCGCGTGCACGGCGGCGTGCACCTTCAGCGCCGCGCCGAACGTCCCTGACTGCGCCGCCTGGACGATCTTGTCGCCGCCCATCGCCAGCCAGTGCGCCATCAGCTCGCCCTTGTAACCCCAGCGCGGGGTGTCGTTGACGGTCGTGAACGGATCGTTCGTCGCGTCGACGCCGGCCAGGTAGCTGTTGTTGTGCAGCTCCAGCCAGTGGGCCGCCAGCACGCCCTGCTCGAGGAAGTTTGCGTAGGCTTCCGCGGCAAACAGGCCGAGGACCTGCGAGCCGACGGGCGCGTGGTCGGTGGTCGACATCGGGATCGTGATGCCCGCGCCGTTGTTGGTGTTGGGCCCCCACTCGGTGACGGCGATCGGCATGGCGGCGCCACCGGGGCAACTGGCCGCCGTCAGTGCGGCGCGGACGCGCGTGAACGTCGGCGGGATCTCCGTTTCGGGCACGGTCGAGACGTTCTGGATCGTGATCCCCGAGGTGTTCGCGGGCGCGTACCAGTGGAGCGAGACGAAGTCCATGCTGGAGCAGCCGGCGCCCAGCACCATCGAGTTCCAGGGCGGGTTCGCGTACTCGTTGGCCGACGTGCCGACGACGATGCCGCCGATCTTGATCGTCGAGTCGACCGCCTTCATCGCGGTCGCGAACGCCTTGACCGCCGTACCGTAGGCCATCGGCGACAGCGAACTGTTGTTCTGGCGATTCGTGCAGTTGGCCGATCCGCCGTCCGGGACGGCGGGGTAGGCGACGTGCATGTCGGCTTCCCAGCCGCAGCCGCCGTAGTAGTAGCCGTTGCCGTAGAGCTCGTTGCCGATCTCGAAGTACTTGATGTTGAACGGCGCCGCGTGGTTGATCCGGAACTTGTTGTATCCGTCGTCGGTCGGCATCGTCGTGGCCGCCGCCCGCAGGCCGGCCCAGAAGCCGACCGTCTTCCAGTCGTTCCCCTTGCTGTCAGCGCCGATGCTCTGCGTGCTGGTCGGGCTGCCGTTCGCGTAAGCGACCATCGCCGCCGCCTCCTTGGGCTCGCCCGGACCGCTGCCGTTCAAGTTCATGCCGTAGTTGACGGTGATCAGCGCCTTCGCGCCGACCTTCTCCATGAAGAGGAGGAAGTGACCGAAATCGGTGTTGTCCGCGATGAAGATCGTGTTGCTTCCGGCGCCCGAGGCGGGCGTGAAGGTCCCGGTGTTCGTCGACCAGTGGTAGAGGTCGGCATAAGAGCCGCCCGGCCAGCGCAGCGACGTGATGCCGGCCGTCCTCAGGTAGTCCGGCGTCGTCGGCAGCTGCATGTTCCCGTCGTAGACCGACGTGTGAATGCCGAAGAAGTCGGGGCTGACCGTCGCTTGCACGGTCGTGCCCAGCGTCGCGGTGACCGTCGCCGTCGTGCCGCTTGTGATCGCGATCGGCGACTGGCAGGTGGGCGGCGCGCCGCCCGGGCCGAACACGCCGCCGATGCCGCCAGTGCCCGTGC
>DATFXS010000453.1:0-2706 GCA_035315605.1 Polyangia bacterium | reverse complement strand
ATCCAGCGCCTGCGCGACCGGGCGCAGAAGAACAACAAGCTGCAGGACACCCAGCAGCAGAAGGTCGTCGTGAAGCAGGAGAGCGGGCGCCAGGTGATCGCCATCGAGCAGACCGACCCCAACACGGTCTATGTGCCCTATTACGATCCGAACGTCGTCTATGGCGGCTGGCCGTATCCGGACTATCCGCCCTCCTACTGGGGCTACCCGGGCTACATCGGCGCGGGCGTCATCGGTGCGGGCATCGGCTTCGGCGCCGGCTACCTGGTCGGACGCTGGGGGTCGGGCAACAACGTCTGGGGCGGCGGCGCCAACTGGGGCAACCGCAACATCATCTCCAACCGTCCCGTCAACATCAACACCGGCGGCAACAACTGGACGCATAACGCGGCGCACCGCGGCGGCGTGCGCTACAACAATACGAACGTGCAGCAGCGCTTCGGCAACAACAACGTCCGTGCCGGCGCCAACCAGCGCATGGACTTCCGCGGCCGCAGCGGCAACCAGGTGCTCAGCCCGGGCGCCGGCGATCGGCCGGGCGGCGGCGCAGGAGCGGGTGCGAACCGTCCTGGCGGCGGCGGCAGCAATGTCGCGAACCGGCCCGGCGGCGGCGCTGGGGCGGGCAACCGGCCCGGCGGCGGCGCTGGGGCGGGCAACCGGCCCGGTGGCGGCGCTGGCGCGGGCAACCGACCCGGCGGCGGCGCTGGCGCAGCGAAGCCCAAGGGCGGCGGCAGCAACGCCATGAAACCGACATCCAAGAGCACGGCGAACCGCCAGTCGGCGCGCGGCCAGGCGAGCGTCGGCGCGCGCGGCGCGCAATTCGCCGGCGCCGGCCCGCGTGGTGGCGGCGGCGGTGCCCGCGTGGGCGGAGGCGGAGGCGGCGGTGCCCGCATGGGCGGCGGTGGTGGCCGCGGCGGCGGTGGCGGCGGGCGTGGTGGCGGCGGCGGACGCCGGTCGGACATCGCGCTCAAGCACGACGTCGTGCTGCTCGGCTATCTCGACAACGGCCTCGGCTTCTATCGCTTCAGCTACAATGGCAGCCAGAAGGCCTATGTGGGCGTGATCGCCCAGGAGGTGCAGCGCGTGGTGCCGCAGGCGGTCGTGCGCGGCCGCGACGGCTACCTGCGGGTCTTCTACGACCGGCTCGGCGTGCCGTTCGAGACCTACGACCGATGGATCGCGACCGGAGCGCACGTTCCGGCCGGGGTGGCGGTCCACTGAGACAACCTCACGGACGGGGCCGCTCGCGGCCCCGTCCCGACCATCGAGAACAGGACCAGGATTCGACCGAGGATCTCATGACCAGCACCTATCACCATGCCGAGACCCGTCCCTACCGTGCGCTCGCACGCCTCGCGGCGGCTGCGGCGTTCCTGTTGTGTGCGAGCGCGTCCGCCGCGAGCGCGCAGCAAACCTTCAAGACCCCCGACGAGGCGGTGAGCGCGCTCGTCGCCGCGGCGAAGGCCAGCGACCGCAAGGCCCTGCTGACCGTGCTCGGCGCGGCCGGCGAGGACATCGTGTCGTCCGGCGACGAAGTAGCCGACGAAGGAGTGCGCAAGGAGTTCGTCGCCGCCTACGACGAGAAGCACGAGATCCAACCCACGGGCGACCGTGCGATGCTGATCATCGGCAAGGACGATTTTCCCTTCCCGATCCCGCTCGTGCGCAAGGGCGACGCCTGGAGCTTCGACACCGACGCCGGCCGGATCGAAGTCCTCTATCGCCGCGTCGGCGCCAACGAGCTCGACACCATCCTGGCCGTTCTCGCCTACGTCGATGCGCAGAACGAATATGCCGACAAGGACCATGGCGCCGGCGTCGGGACGTATGCCCAGCGCATCATCAGCCAGCCGGGCAAGAAGGACGGGCTCTACTGGCCGACGGCGGCGGGCGAGGAGCAGAGCCCGCTCGGCGACCTGGCGGCGGCGGCGTCCGCCCAGGGCTATCGCGCCCGCGGCGGCGACCAGCGCACCCCGTTCCACGGCTACTACTACAAGATCCTCACCCGGCAGGGGCCGGCTGCGCAGGGCGGCGTGCAGGACTACGTGGTGAAGGGCAAGATGATCGGCGGTTTCGGCCTCGTCGCGTGGCCGGCGGAGTACGGCAACTCCGGCGTCATGACGTTCATCGTCAACCACAACGGCACCGTCTACGAGAAGGATCTCGGTCCGCGCACCGCCCAGGTTGCCGCCAATATGACGGCCTACAACCCGGACGATTCGTGGAAGAAGGTCGACATGAGCCAGGTGCAGTGACGCGAGCCGCCCGCTCCGCTGCACGCGACCACCAGTTTTATGAAAGGCCCCGGGCGCAGGCCCGGGGCCGCGTGAGCATTCTCAACGCCGTTAATCGTGAATCCGACCGGCGCCTGTCTCCATTGCACGAAGGCGACTAAGCTGCTGTTGCACAGGAGCAAGCCATGAAAGCCGTAACCGCCGTCATCGCCATGTCCATCGTGGCTGCCGCGAGCCCCGCGCTCGCCCAGGACGTGAACCTGACCGGGCGCTATCAGTGCATCCAGAACTGCGTGACCATCGAGCCCGGCCGCTTCGCCTTCGTCACCCACTACGGACGCGACCTCAATATCGTGAACGAGGCCGGCATGGCGTCGCGCGCCTGGCTCGACTATCCGGGTCGCATCTGGGTCGACCGCGCCCAGGTCGGCGCCGTCTATTCGCCGGACGGCCTGACGATCCAGTTCGACAA
>DATFXS010000452.1:0-2538 GCA_035315605.1 Polyangia bacterium | reverse complement strand
GGGCCGTTCGGCGCCGAGGGGCCGATCATCATGACCGGCGGCGCCTTCGGTTCGATCCTGGCGCAGCTGTTCCACCTGACGGCGGCGGAGCGCAAGACGCTGCTGGTCGCCGGCGCAGCGGCCGGCATGTCGGCGACGTTCGCCTCGCCGATCGCGGCGGTGCTGCTCGCCGTCGAGCTGCTGCTGTTCGAGCTGAAGCCGCGCAGCCTGATCCCCGTCGCGCTGGCGTCCGTCGCCGGCGCGGCGACGCGACGTCACCTGCTGGGCGCCGGGCCGCTGTTCCCGGTGCCGGACGTCGACCTGGCCGCGGTCGTCCGGCCGGAGGCGCTCGGCTGGTGCATCGTCGTCGGCGCGCTCGCCGGCGGCCTGTCGTCCACGTTGACGGCCGCCGTCTACGCCGCGGAGGATCTGTTCGGGCGCCTGCGGCTGCACTGGATGTGGTGGCCCGCGCTGGGCGGGATCGCCGTCGGCCTCGGCGGCCTCATCTGTCCCGAGGCCCTCGGCGTCGGATACGACCAGATTCAGGGGATGCTCGGCGGGGGCGCGCGCCTGTGGCCGACGCTGCGGCTGATGCTGGTGAAGGCGACGATCTGGGCGGTGTCCCTCGGGTCGGGGACGTCGGGCGGCGTGCTGGCGCCGCTCTTGATCATGGGCAGCGCGCTGGGCGTCATCGAGTCGCACCTGTTGCCGAACTACGGCGCCGGCTTCTGGCCGCTGGTCAGCATGGCCGCGATCCTGGCCGGGACGATGCGCGCCCCGCTCACCGCGCTGGTGTTCGCCGTCGAGCTGACCGGTCGGTTCGGTCTCGCGCTGCCGATCCTGACCGCCGGGATCGTGGCCCACACGTTCACGGTGCTGGTGATGAAGCGGTCGATCCTGACGGAGAAGGTGGCGCGGCGCGGTTACCACGTGACCCGCGAGTACGCCATCGATCCGCTGGAGATCCTGTTCGTGCGCGAGGTGATGCGGCCCGAGGTGGTGGTGCTGCCGGGTGACACGCCCATCGACGGCGCGATCGAGCTGCTGTCGGCGACGGCGCGCTCACGCGCCCAGGGGCTCTATCCGATCACCGATCGGCACGGCGCCCTGCTCGGGGTGGTGACGGCAGGCGACATCGAGTCTGCCGGCGCGACGGCGGCGCCGCTGGCGTCGATCGCGCGACCGCCCGTCGTCGCGCGCAGCGACGAGCCGGTGCGCGCCGCCATCCACCGCATGGCGGAGATGGGCGTGACCCGACTGCCGGTCCTGGACCAGTCCGATCCCCCCGGCCTGATCGGCCTCATCACCCTGCGCGAGGCGCTGAAGGCGCGGGCGCGCCATCTGGAGGAGGAGCGCCGCCGCGAGCGCATCCTGCCGGTCGGCTTCATCATCCCGCTCGCGCGTCTGCTGCGCGTGAAGGACGTCCTGTCCATTCGCCGCTCGGGCGAGTGATCGCGTCAGGCGGTCAGGCTGGTCAGATCGATCACCAGACGCTCGCCCTCCACGCGGGTGGGGGCCGTGACCAGCGGCTTCTCGGCCGGGCCGCCGACGACGTGTCCGTCGGTGCCGAACCGGGATCCATGACATGGGCACTGCCACTCGGTGGCGCTGGCGTTCCAGGCGACGACGCAGCCCTTGTGCGTGCAGTGCGCGGTGATCGCCTGCCAGGTGCCGCCCGCCTCCGGCGCGAGCAGCAGCAGATCGGGGTGGCCGTTGCCCGGCTTCAGCTCCATCACGTCGCCGGCGCGCATCTGCGCGAGCGCGGTCATCGGGATGCGCAGCTCGTTTCCCGTGAAATGCTGCTGGTCCGCTGCGAGCACCGGGTGGGACGCGCCGCCCCGGAGGTACGCGCACCCCGCGAATGCGGCGGTCGCGGCGCTCGCCTCGACGATCACGAACAGCTCGCGCCGTGATACCCCGTCTTTCATCGCGCGCCGAAAGCTAAGCAGGCGGGTGTGATCGGGAAGACGCGCGCGACAGAAAAGATCAGCAGGCGCGCGGGGGCATGTGTCGAGCGTCACGAACGCGGCCGCGTCTGCGCTGATGAAGGGAACCCCTGAGTGGCACCAACGTGCGCAGAGGATCTCCAATGAAGCCATCGAAAATCCGGTTGGATCGTTTGCGCGGTTGCGCGCTGATCGCATTGCTCGTGGTTGCGGGCGCCGCGTGCAGCGCCAACACCAATGGCCTGCCCGGCGTCACCGGGACGGGCGGCGGCAACGGCAACAACAACTGCGGCGCGCCGGGCCGCGCGTGCTGCGCCGCGAACAGCTGCCAGGCGGGCGGCTGCTGCGTCGGCGGCATGTGCGTCGGCAGCGGCTCGACTTGCATGGGCGCCGGCACGACCGGCACCTGCTCGAACGGATCGTGCAAGAACGCAAGTGGCGCTGCCTGCGGCGCGGTCGGCGAGACCTGCTGTGGCGGCGCGCCCGTCGACGGCGGCGGCGGTGGCGGCTTCATGAGCTGCACCGCCTCGGGCGCGCGCTGCGCCGGCGGGACGTGCGTCGCGTGCGGCAGCCGCGGCGCCGAGTGCTGCGCGGGCGGCGGCACCGACGCGTG
>DATFXS010000451.1:0-8527 GCA_035315605.1 Polyangia bacterium | reverse complement strand
GCCGCGCTGGCGAAGGTGGTGTTGCCGCCTCATCGATCGGCGATGCTGGCGGCCGGGGGCCGTACCATCCTCGACGACTGCTACAACGCGAACCCGGCGTCGATGAGCGCCGCCATCGCGACCGTGGTCGCCGCAGTCGGGGGCGCGGGCGGCTGGGCGCGCGCGTTCGCCGTGCTCGGCGACATGCTGGAGATCGGGTCCGAATCGGAAGAGCTGCATCGCGCGCTGGGACGGGAAGCGGGCGTGCGGCTGGCCGGTGTCGTGTCGCTGGGCGACTTCGCGGGCGCGATCGCCGACGGCGCGCGCACCGCGGGCCTGACCGCCGAGCGGGCGCGGGTCGCGCAATCGCCGGAGGAGGCGGCCGCGGTGGTGGCGGCCTGGACCGCGCCCGGCGACTGGATTCTGGTCAAGGCGTCGCGCGGCATGCGCCTCGAGCGCGTCGTCGACGCCCTGCAAGGAGGCCTCTAGAAGTCCGATGCTGTTCCACCTGTTCAATGCGCTGCGCGAGAAGGTCCCCGGCGCCAACGTCTTCCGCTACGTGTCGACGCGCATCGGCCTGGCGACGCTGACGTCGCTGCTGATCACGTTCATCGTCGCGCCCTGGTTCATCCGCCGGGCGCGCGAGCGCCAGCTCGGCGAGCTGATCCGCGACGACGGCCCGGCCAGTCACGCGTCGAAGAAGGGGACGCCCACGATGGGCGGCGCCCTCATCATCATGGCGCTGGCGGCGGGCACGGTGCTCTGGTGCGACCTGCGCAGCACGCTGGTCTGGCTGGCGCTGCTGGTCACCGTCGGGTACGGCGCGATCGGCTTCGTCGACGACTACCTGAAGCTGTCGCGCAAGAACAAGAAGGGGCTGCCCGGCAAGGTCAAGCTGATCTGTCAGGCGGCGATCGGGCTGGTGGCGATGATCTGGCTCTATCACGGCGATTCGTTGCCGGCCGACGTGCGCCTGCGCCTCGCGCTGCCGCTCGTGAACTTCAAGCACATGTCCGCCGCCACCGTCGCCTGGACGACGCTGCCCCTCGCGGCCTACATCGGCTTCGCCGTCTTCGTGTTGATGGCGGAATCGAACGCGGTCAACCTGACCGACGGACTGGATGGCCTCGCGACCGGCCCGGTCATCATTTGCTCGTTCACGTTCCTGCTGCTCGCGTACGCGGCCGGCACGACGCTGCGCGGCTTCAACATCGCCGAATACCTGGGCATGCCCCACGTCCCGGGGGCGGGCGAGCTGGCCGTGTTCTGCGGGGCGATGGGCGGGGCCGGCATTGGCTTTTTGTGGTTCAACACCCATCCGGCCCAGGTGTTCATGGGCGACGTCGGCGCCCTGGCCCTGGGCGGCGCCCTCGGGTTCGTCGGGCTGGCGACCAAGACCGAGCTGGCCCTGCCGATCATCGGCGGCGTGTTCGTGGCCGAGGCGGTCAGCGACATCATCCAGGTCGCCTACTACAAGAAGACGAAGAAGCGAATCTTCTTGATGGCGCCGATTCACCACCACTTCGAGAAGCTCGGCTGGCCCGAATCCAGAATTGTGGTGCGTTTTTGGATCGTGTCGTTCGCCTGCGCGATTCTAGGCCTCATCACCACCCTCAAGGTGAGATGAGAGCCTCGACTTGGATCTGAACGGCAAACGCGTGCTCGTGGTCGGTCTCGGGCGTTCCGGGATAGCGGCCGCTCAGCTGTGCGCCGCGCGCGGCGCGCGCGTGACCGTGACCGACAAGCGTGACGCCGGCGCGCTCGGCGAGGGGCTGGCCGGGCTGCCGGCCGGCGTCGCGCGCGAGCTCGGCGGCCACCGGCGCGAGACGTTCACGGCGGCGGATCTGATCGTGCTGTCGCCCGGCGTGCCCGAGATTCCCGAGCTGGCGGCGGCGCGCGCCGCGGGCGTCACGCTCACCGGCGAGATAGAGCTGGCGTCGCGCTTCGTGTCGAGCACGCTGATCGCGATCACCGGCACCAACGGTAAGTCGACGACGACCACCCTGGTCGGCGAGATGATGCGCGCCACGGGCCGCCCGACGTTCGTGGGCGGGAACCTGGGCGAGCCGCTCGCGGAGGCGGTCGGCACGCCGGCCGCCGAGCCGGGCGGCGTCTGCATCGTGGAAGCGTCCAGCTTCCAGCTCGAGACCGTCGACACCTTCCACCCGCGCGTCGCGGTCCTGCTGAACATCACCGCCGATCACCTCGACCGTTACCCCGACATGGACGGCTATGCCGCGGCGAAGGCGCGAATCTTCGCGGCCCAGACCGGCGACGACTTCGCGGTCGTCAACGCCGACGATCCGCTGTCGATGCGAGTCAGTGAACGGATCGCGAGCCGTCGGTTCTGCTTCTCCGTTACCCGCGCGCTGCCCGAGGGCGGACACATGGACGGCAACGCACTCGTGCTGCGGCTCCCGAACCAGGCTCCCGAGCGTTTCGGCGCTCATCTCACCTGGCTGACCGGTCAACGCCACAATCAGGCGAACACGCTTGCCGCTCTGCTCGCCGCGCGGCTGGCCGGTGCGACCTACGAGGACGCTCACATCGGGCTGCACGCGTTCCAGCCGCTCGCACATCGGATGGAGCTGGTCGCCGACTCCGGAGGCATCGCCTACTACGATGACTCGAAGGGGACGAACGTCGGCGCTGTCGTTGCGTCGCTGGACGGGTTCCCGCGGCGCATCGTCCTGATCGCCGGCGGGCGTGACAAGGGCGGCGACTACGCGCCGATGGCGGTCGTGCTCGGGCGCGTCGGGCGAGCCGTCGTCCTCATCGGTGAAGCCGCCGACAGGATGGAGGCGGCGCTGACCGGCCTGCTGCCCGTCGAACGCGCCGCGACCATGGAAGACGCCGTCGAGGCCGCGCGCCGGCTGGCGCAGCCCGGCGACGCCGTCGTCCTGTCGCCGGCCTGCTCGAGCTTCGACATGTTTCGCGACTACGCGCACCGCGCGGAGGTGTTCCGGGCCGCCGTGGCGCGCGTCGTCGCGCGGGAGCCCGCCGCGTGAACCGCGAGAAGCCCCCCATCAAGCGCGCCGTGATCCGCCGCGTCGCCAGCCCGGGCGCGGCCGCCCTGAAGGCACGCGCCGCCGCCGAGGAAGCCGCCCCGCGCAACCGCATCAAGGCCGGCGCGCTCGAGGTCTGGGCGTCGTTCACGACCTGGCTCGCCAAGATGCGCGCCGACGGCGCGCCCGCCCGCCCGGTCCGCCCCAGCGAGACCGGCGTCGACCGGATCCTCGTCGGGGCGGTGCTGCTGCTGGCCGCTTTCGGGATCGTGATGGTCTACTCGTCGGGCGCGGTGTTCGCCGCGAAGAAGTACGGCGACGCGAACTTCTTCCTCAAGCGCGAGCTGATCTACGCGATCCTCGGGCTGGGCGCGCTGTCGCTCGCGACGCGCGTCGATTATTCCATCTACCGCAAGCTCGCCTACCCGTTGCTGTTCGTCAGCCTCGGGCTGCTGGCCGTCGTCCTCAAGATCGGGTCGCGCGCGGGCGGCGCCATCCGCTGGTTCCGCGCCGGCCCGCTGTCGTTCCAGCCGAGCGAGCTCGCGAAGCTCGCCCTCTGCGTCTATCTCGCCTATCTGCTGGCGCGGAAGGCCGAGAAGGTGCGCGTCTTCTCGGTCGGCTTTCTGCCGCCGCTGCTGGTCACGGGCGTGATGATGGTGCTCCTGCTCAAGCAGCCGGACCTCGGCACCGCCGCGATCTTCGGCGCCGTCGCGCTCGGCCTGCTGTTCGTCGCCGGCACGCGCACCAGCTACCTGATCCTGGCCGTCCTGGTCGCCGCGCCCGCCGGCTGGCAGTTCATCGTGTCGACCCCGTTCCGCATGCGGCGCATGCTCGCCTTCCTCGACCCGTGGGCGTTCCGGCGCGACGTCGGCTACCAGATCACCGAATCGCTGATCAGCGTCGGGTCGGGCGGCGTCACGGGCCTGGGCCTCGGCGACGGGCGCCAGAAGCTGTTCTTCCTTCCCGAGGCGCACACCGACTTCATCCTTTCGATCGTCGGCGAGGAGCTGGGCCTCCTCGGCGTTCTTTTCGTGATCGCCCTCTTCGGCGTGCTGGTCTGGCGCGGCTTCCGGACCGCCTTCCGCGCGCGCGACGTCTTCGGCAGCTATCTGGCGTTCGGCATCACGACGATGTTCGGCCTGCAAGCGCTGGTGAACATCGGCGTCGTGCTCGGATCGCTGCCGACGAAGGGCCTGCCGCTGCCGTTCATCAGTTACGGCGGCACGTCCCTGGTGATGAGCCTGTTCGCGGCGGGGGTGCTGGCGAACATCTCGGCGCGCAACCCGGAACCGGGCGACTGGGTGTTCCCGGGCGCGCGGCGCGGCGGGCTCAAGGGCTCGAACCGGCGCGTCGACGCCGGCCCGCGCGTCGTCGTCGAGGTCGGCGACCGTCCCCTCCGCGAGCCGCCGGCGCCTGCGATAGGTGCCGATGGTTGAATCGCGGCCGCTGCGCATCCTGGTGGCGGGTGGAGGAACCGGAGGTCATCTGTATCCCGGAATCGCGATCGCCGAAGAGGTGAAGACGGCGACGGGAGGGGAAGCGGTGTTCGTCGGGACCGCGCGCGGCCTCGAGACGAAGCTGGTACCGGCGGCGGGCTTCCCCCTCGAGCTGGTGAAGGTCAGCGGCCTCAAGCGAATGGGTCTGCGCGGGTTGCTGCGCGGCCTGGCCCGCCTGCCCGCCGCGTTCATCGAATCGGCGCGCATCCTGCGCCGCCACCGCCCCGACGTCGTCCTGGGCGTCGGCGGTTACGCGTCGGGGCCGCTGGTGTTCGCCGCCGCGCTGCTCGGCTACCCGACGGCGATCCAGGAACAGAACAGCCAACCCGGGTTCACGAACCGTGTGCTCGGCAAGCTGGTGCGCCGGGTGTTCGTCGCGTTCGACGACGCAGCCGCGCGCTTCGCCCGCGGCAAGGTCCGCTTCACCGGCAACCCCGTGCGCCGTTCGTTCCTGGACCGCGTCACCGGCGCCGCCACCGAAGAGGCCGGCAACGCGATTGTCATCCTGGGCGGCAGCCAGGGCTCGCGCGCGATCAACGAGCTGGCCTCCGCGATGGTGCGGGTGCTCGACGCGCGCGGGCGGCTCCCGCCCATCATCCACCAGACGGGCGCCGACCAGTTCGCCGAGATGCAGGTCAACTACGCGGCGCTCGGCTACGAAGGGCGCGTCGACGTGCGCGCGTACATCGACGACATGCCGGCTGTCCTCGGCAAGGCCGCCCTCTGCGTCGCGCGGGCGGGCGCGCTGACGCTGGCCGAGCTGGCGATCATGCGGCGGCCGGCGATCCTGGTTCCGCTGCCGACCGCGGCCGATGATCACCAGACGATGAACGCGCTCGCCTTCGAGCGCGCCGGTGCGGCGATCCTGCTGCCCCAGCCGGAGGCGTCGGCGACCCGGCTCGCCGATCTGGTCGACGGGGTTCTGCGGGATCCCGCCCGCCGCGCGAACATGGCGGCCGCGATGGGCGGGCTCGCCCGCGCGGGCGCGACGCGCGACATCGTCGCCGAGCTGACGGCGATCGCCCGCTGAAGCGCGCGTCCTCGCGGGGCTCATCTCCGGCTGTTGCATCCGGAGCAGCTTTGTTGTCGACGGCGCAACAGAGCTGCCAACGTTTGCAGAACTAACTAATTGAAATCGCTATCTATTAACCGAGGTTATGTTGGCTTGATTACTGCTCTGGTCATTGAGCGGGAGACGACTGACGACAATGCGCGACACGGCCAAGAAGGTTCGAATCGGGATCGCGATCGGGGCGCTGGTCGGAGCCGCCGGGTGCGCCGGGCAGGCCGAGGATGTCGGGTCGTCCACCGATTTCGGCGTCACGTCCTTCAACGGGATCACCACGCTCAACGGCGTCACCACGTTCAACGGCATCTCGTCCAGCAACGGCGTCAACACGGGGAACGGCGTCAACATCGCCAACGGCATGTCGACCAGCAACGGCATCAACACCCTGAACGGCTACATGACGACGGACGGCGGCCGCAAAGTCGTCTCGTACATGGTCCGCTGCGCGCTCGCGAGCAACGACTCGCTGACCAAGCAAGACCAGTACGGCAACAGCTACACCTTCACGGGCAGCCTCGGTCTCTGCCCGGCCTGGAAGAACAACAGCATCGCCAACGACGGGCCCTGCCAGGAATGGCTGTCGGCCTGCCTCATGGCGCACATCAACACCGCGGGCATTCACATCCCGATCTGGCTCGACGCTGATTTCGCGCGCAGCGCCGACGGGACCAGCGGCATCGGCTGGGGCATCGACACCACGAACTTCCCGCGCCAGGAAGGATCGTTCTTCGGCAACCTGATGGCGACCGGATCGCTCGCCAACGTCGGCATGCCGACGGTGACCGCGCCCGTCGCCTACTACTGCGACGGCGACGGGTTCGCCCAGGGCCCGAACGGCGACGTCGCGGGGCGCCTCGGCGCCGGCCAGAACTCGGCCCCGTACGTGAACCCGTACGCCAGCAGCGCGAGCACCCTCTGCAAGGACGCCTCCGGCGTGGTCGCCCAGTACAGCAACGGCACGGGCCAGGGCGACCCCGACGGCTACAAGAAGCTGGACGCCAACGGCACGCCGTGGAACCACATCGTCACGGTCTGGCGCAACACGTACTTCACGCCGGTGTTCGACGCCGCTTACCACTACACGGTGTCGGCGCTGGTCACGCGCGACAACCCGATGGTCATGGATGTCGACAGCAACGGCGTCGTGCAGCAGTGGAACAAGTCCGCCAACCTCGACAGCTCGGAGTTCGACTTCCTGGTCGTGAGCGGCGTGAACCACAGGATCGTCAAGCGCACCGACCACAGCAAGTGCGTCGACGGCGGCGCCGGGGCGAACAACGGCGCGGTCGTCGTCGCGACGTGCAACGGGTCGGCCGGGCAGACCTGGTCGGTCAACCCGATGCCGGCCAAGTACGGCACCTTCTGGATCAAGCACAGCGGCACCAACCGCTGCCTGAGCGTCCCCGGCAACAGCACTGTCCAGCGCGCCGCTGGCACCGACCTGCAGACGCAGGATTGCGTGTCGACCAACAGCGGCCAGCAGATGCGCATCGCCGCCGAGCCTCTTCCGTAATCCCGCGCTCCCCCGCGCTCCCAAACGGCCGGTCCGCCCCCGCGAACCGGCCGTTTTTCTTTTGGACTGCTAAGCTTCGTCCGCGATGCCCAACGCACCGCTGAGCGACTGGGAGAAGCAGCAGGTCCAGAAGTACCTGCGCGAGGACAAGGACTTCACCCGCGCCGCCCTGTGGGCGATCTTCGGCTCGGCGGCCGTGGTGAATGTGGTCTGCATGGTGCTGACGCAGCCGTGGCCGTCCCGGGGCCCCGGCGGCGGCAACGTCCCCGGCGGTTTCAGCGGACCGTTCATCACGGAGGTCGCCACGCTCGCCACGGTCCTGATCCTGGCGAAGCTCCTCAAGCGCAAGCGACCACAGCACGCGCCGCGGCTCGGGGGCGACCAGCCGCCCGACGCGCCGCCGGCCGAAAGGCCATAGTTCGGCTGGAACCTCGCCGGGGTTCCGGGCTACAACCCCCACAGTTCCGTGTTCGGAAAGCGTAACGTCGCCATCCATTTCGTCGGCATCGGCGGCATCGGCATGTCCGGCATCGCCGAGGTCTTGCTGAACCTCGGCTACCCGGTCACGGGATCCGATCTGCGCGAAGGCGACGTCACCCGGCGGCTCGCAAACCTGGGCGCCGGAATCAGCGTCGGCCATCGTCCCGAGAACGTCGCGCGCGCCGACGTCGTGGTCGTCTCCAGCGCGGTCCGCCCCGACAACCCGGAGATCGCCGCCGCGCGCGCCCGCAACATCCCGGTGATCCCGCGCGCCGAGATGCTGGGCGAGCTGATGCGCGTCAAGGAGGGCATCGCGGTCGCGGGCAGCCACGGCAAGACCACGACCACCACGATGATCGCGGCCATCCTGGCCGAGGCCAAGTTCGATCCGACCGCGGTGATCGGCGGCAAGGCGCGCGCTTTCGGATCGAACGCGCGCCTCGGCAGCGGCGAATTCCTGGTGGCCGAGGCCGACGAATCGGACGGTTCGTTCCGCCACCTGTTTCCGACGGTCGCGGTGGTGACCAACATCGACCGCGAGCACCTGGATCATTTCGGTTCCGAGCAGGCGCTGTTCACCGCGTTTTTAGACTTTGCCGAGAAGGTGCCGTTTTATGGACTGGTCGTGATCGGCGCCGACAACCCCGCGGCGGCGCGCCTGGCGCCGCTCGTCACCAAACGCCACACCACCTACGGCCTGGTGGCGGGTGACTGGCGCGGCGAGGTGATCGAGACCGGACCGCACGGAACGCGCTTCCGCGTCCGCGTCCGCGGCAAGGCACACGGCGAGGTGCGGGTCCGGATGCCGGGCGTTCACTATGCGGGAAATGCGCTGGCGGCGCTGTGCGTGGCCGATTTCCTGGGCGTGCCGTTCGCGACCGCAGGCACGGCGCTCGCGGGCTTCGAGGGCGTCGACCGCCGCTTCACGATCCGCGGCGAGGTGGCGGACGTGCTGGTCGTCGACGACTATGGGCACCACCCGACC
>DATFXS010000450.1:0-3244 GCA_035315605.1 Polyangia bacterium | reverse complement strand
CCGGAGCCGCCGGGACGACGGGCGCGGGCGGGACGACCGGCAGCGGCGGCACGGGCGGCGGCACCGCCGGCACGTGCGGCAACACGATCGACGACATGGAGGCCAACACCGGCATGATCTGCCGCGGAAACGGCCGGCACGGGCACTGGTACACGTACAACGACAAGCTGGCGGGCACGACGCAGACCCCGACTCCCGGCGTGGCGCCGATCTTCCCCGATGCGGTCGTGCCGCCGCGCGGGACCAGCACGCTCGCCATGCACACCTCCGGCACGTTCCACGGGTACGGCGCGATCGGCTGCTCGCTGAACGGCACCGACATGAACGTCCCCGAGATGGTGATGCCCTACAGCGTCGCCGGCTTCACGGGGATCAGCTTCTACGCGAAGGGCACGCCGTCTTCGATCCAGGTGATCATCCAGACCCGCGGCACCCTGGGCACCGACTTCGGCGGCACCTGCACGGGCACGTGCGCGGCGAACCGGACGACCATCTCCCTCAACTCCACCAACTGGACCTTCTACACGCTGCCGTTCAGCATGTTCATCAACGGAACCGTCTCGTTCACCCCGGCGGACGCCCTGACGATCGAGTTCCAGGCCTACGGCACCTCCGGCGTCGAGTTCACCGGCAACTTCTGGATCGACGACCTGTCCTTCTACTAGGGAATCTTGATTCGCTCGCCGGCGAGGTAGTTGACGCTGAGGAGGTTGACGGCGCCGGTGCCGGAGCTGATGCGGACGTCGTAGGTGCCGGCGGGGAGTGTGACGGAGAAGGGGAAGCCGGAGTTGGTGTTGGTGCAGTAGAAGGTATAGCCGGTGGAGTGGCCGCGCTGGGCGTCGGTGAAGGTGATGGTGCCGAGGGCATAGCTGGCGCCCGGACAGAGACCGGCGTCGCGGGTGGGCGGGGCGCCACCGACGGTGACGGTTCCGCTGACGGCGTAGCCGACCTCGTCGAAGTTCAGGCTCGTGATGTTGCCGCCGGCGCATTCGCCGTTCGTGTTGCATGAAAAACCCGCCGGACAGGTGGACGGACACGCGGGCGCGCCGGCGCTGCCTCCTGTGCCTCCCCGCCCGCCCAGGCCGCCCGTGCCGGCCGCGCTCGTGCCGGCCGCGCCGGCAGCCGTCCCGGCACCGCCGCCCACGCCGGTGACGCCACCCACGCCGCCGGTTCCGGAGGCGCTGCCTCCTGTGCCGCCGGTTCCGACGCCGCCCTGGCCGGCGGAACCGAGGCTTCCACCCTTGCCTCCGCCACCCGTCCCCGAGCCGCTGCTGCATCCGCCTGCGATGCCGATGAGGGCGACGACCAAGAAGGCCCATTGGGCACGTGTCATGCGCCGCAATTTATCATCCTTGCTCGAGCGAACTCCCCTCGTCCGGGCGGGATCCGCTCATGGCGGTTGCGGGAATGTTTGGGGGTGCCTGCAATGACACGCCCTGCGCCGGGGGTGGTGGCCCGATCCGAGTCCGCGGGGCTGGGGCCGCTGCTGGCCGCCCTCGACGAGCTCCGGGCGCTGGAGGGGACCGACCGCATTCTCCGCCGCGCGGTCGAGGTGGCGCGCGACCGGATCGGCCTCAAGCGCGCGGGAATCTTCCTGCTCGACCGCTCGCGCAACGTGCTGCGGGGGACGTGGGGGATGGACCTTTCGTGCGCCGTCGTCGACGAACACGACGTCACGTACGACATGTGCCAGCCCGATCGCGAGGCGCTGCGTCGCGCCGAGGACGAGGGCGCGCACTTCACCGTGTTCGACGACTGCCCGATCGTCGAGCATCAGGGCGGCGAGACGCGGATCGCGGGGCGGGGCTGGGTCGCGCGGACGCCCATCCGATCGACCGACGGTCCGATCGGAATGATGTTCAACGACGCCGGTCTGACCGGCAGTCCTGTCGACGAGGGCAGGCAGGCGCAGGCCGCCGTGCTCTGTTCCCTGCTCGGGACGATGCTGGACCCGCGGCGTGGAGGACTCGGGCGCGGCGTGGTCCCGGTCGAGTCGCGCAGCCAGCGGCTTGCGTCGTCGACGGTGGCGATGCTGGATCGGGCACCGGGCATGGGCGGCAAGGAGATCGCGGCGGCCCTGGGCATCAGCGTCTCGCGCCTGGCCCGTGTGTTCAAAGCCGAGCTGGGGATGTCGCTGGTCGCGTACCGCAACGGCCTCCGCCTGGACCGGTTCGCCGCTTTGCTGGACGGCGGCTGCAACAACCTGCTGAAGGCCGCGCTGGACGCCGGCTTCGGCAGCTACGCGCAATTTCACCGGGTATTCCGGGCGCGCCTGCACGCAACGCCGCGACAGTACCTGCGCCCGACGGGCTCGGGCATTCGCGGCGCCTGATTTCGGTGTAGCGTCGCCCCAATGAAGGTCTACAACGTCATTGGCTACGCAATCATCGTGCTTTACGCCGTCGCCTGCGTCGCCACCGCCCCGGCGCATCTGGGGCCGTGGGGCGCCCTCGCGATCGGCGCCGCGTATTTCGTGGGGGCATGGTTTCTCGCCGGGCTGTACCTGTCCGATCTGGTTCATCTGGGGATCGCGCACCGGTCCCTCGACTACGCCGATTGGTTCATGAAGACCGTCACGGTCGTCAACAACACGATCGGCATCTACGTGAACCCCGTGACGTGGGTAAATCGCCACCGCCTGCATCACCGCCACGCCGATCACGCCGGCGATCCCAACAAGCTCGAGAGCGACGGATTCTGGAAGACGATGTACTTGTGCGTTCTGCCCTATCGGTGCCGGGAGAACGTGGCCAACGACGCCATCCTCAAGAGTCTGCCGTTCCGGCTGGTGTCGAATCCGATCTGGGCGGTGCTCTCGCAGGGCATCAGCTTCGGTCTGGTCTGGCTGCTGGTGCGCGACCTGCCGTGTGCGTTCGCGATCTGGTTTGGGTTCCGGGTCTTCGCGCTGTGGGTCAATATGATCCAGAACTACTGGACGCACGATCGGCGGTTCGGCTACCGGCGCTACGACGACGCGCACGACAACGCGATGAACATCGGCGAATGGCTGCCCGTCACCGCGACGTTCAGCGCGTGTCTTCAGAACAACCACCACCACTATCCGACGCTGCTGCGCCTGAGCCACGACGAGGCCGAGTACGACTTCGGCTTCATCACCGTGAAGGCGATGAAGGCGTTGGGCCTGGTCAAGGCGAGCGTCAAGGGCGACAAGCTGTCGCCGGAGATCCCGCTCGCCGCCGTGAATTTCTAGCGCCTCGGCTACTTGCCGAGGAACGGCCCGATC
>DATFXS010000449.1:0-13511 GCA_035315605.1 Polyangia bacterium | reverse complement strand
ATCCGTGGGAGGCGGTCGCCGGTGTCGCGTTCCTCTGGAAACACCTTCACCTGATCGTTGGCGTCGGCTACGGCTACTATTTCGTGCCGGGCGTCGACCTTCCTTACCCGAGCCGCGGGTTCGTTCCCGACGGGTCGCTGTCCCTGGTCCTGTGATGCGACGGCTCGGGTTATTGCGGCCGGTTTTCGGGCTCGCCGCGGCGCTGGGTGCGGCGGCCTGCGCGCCGTCCTCCATCGCGCTGCCGGACCCGCCGCACAAGGCGCAGGTGGACGCGGTCGCCGCCGTCTACGAGTCACCGACAGGCACGATCGACGTGGCGCACATCCAGCAGACGCTGGACGCGGTCGATGCGCAGCTCGCCGAGATGCACCTCGACTGGTTGCCGGACCTCGTCGCCGAGGCGCTGATGCGGGTCGCCCAGCGGCTCTCCGACGCCGACGAGCCGACGGATCCCGATGCGGGCGTAAAGACGGACCACGTGATCATCGACGCCGTCATCGAACTGAACCGCGTCTGCCGGGGCTGGGGTGATTCGGCGGGCGCGCCGGACGCGGCCGCGAACGGCAGCATCGCCCTGACGGCCGTCATCGACGACGGCAAGCTTCGCGAGGACATCTGGGGCAGCGCCAGCATGTGTCGGACCCGCCTCGAGGCGCTGGACGGTTCCTCGGCGCTCACCGTCATGCCGTCGGTCGACCTGAATCTGTCCGTCGACGCGTCGCTGGACGTCCGGCTTTACGGCCCGCTGCCCCGAAGCGTCGGCGAGGCGAAGTTCCTGCTTCTGTTCAGCGGCCGCCTCGGCACCGACGCTCTCACGACGGATGCGTCGTTCGACTTTCGGGTCCTGGACGGCCACTTCGACTTCAGGTTGAGCGTCAGCGACGGCGATATCATCGTCGAGCTCGGCGCGACGTCGATCTCCCTGCGCGCCAGCAATGCCACCTTCGTCTGCGACTTGGCCAGCCGTTCCTGCCAGTAAGCCGGGATCGGCTCGCGCGACGCCGGCTTGGTCGAGACGGCGCGCAGCGGGCGGCGTTGCGGCGGCAAACGCGGCTCCACGCGATTGAGAAACGCGCCCAGGACCGGCGGCCGCGTCCGCAGCAGCACGGTGAACGTGGTGCCCCGGCCCTTCCGGCTCTGCACCGTCACGCGTCCGCCGTGCGCCAGGGCGAGCTCGCGCACGAGCCACAGGCCGAGGCCGGTGCCGCCGCCCCGTTCCGGGGGGGCGTGCTCGTGGCGCTTGAACAGCCGCAGTCGATCCGCGGGCGAGATCCCGATTCCCTGGTCTCGCACGGCGATCGTCACCCCCGCGCTGGCCGGGCGCACGGCGACGCGAACGGAGCGTCCCTGCCCGAACTTCAGCGCGTTCGAGAGCAGGTTGGTGACGATCTGCTCGACCGCGGTCGGATCCCACCAACCGTGGACGGTGTGCGGCGGGCCGTCGATCGTGACGCCTTCCGTGCCGGCGAATGTGGTCAGCAGCCGCTTCACGGTCGCGCGGATGGTGACGCCGACGTCGAGGAACCGCGGCCGCAGCATCGGTCGGCCGGTGCGTTGCAGCTCGGTCATCGTGTCGATCAGCGCCTTCAGGCGCTGAACCTCGGAACGGACCACGCGCAGCGCGGGGGTCAGCACGTCGAGCGGCAGCCGGGCGGCGTAGCTCTCGGCGATGCTGATGTACAGGAGCGCCGTGGCGACCGGCGTGCTGAGCTCGTGGCGCAAGAGCTCGACTGTATCGGACCGGCGAACGATCTCCTGCAAGTCCCTCATCGCGTCACCCTCCCTCCAATCCTTCGTTCGCCAACGTGTCACCACCGGCCGCGTAGACTTCGCGCGCGCCGCCACGATGTATCAAACCGAGATTGCAGGCAAGCCGAACCAGCTCGGCGGAAGTCCGCAAACCGAGCTTGCGATGAATTCGGTAGAGGTGGGTATCGACGGTTTTTCGGGAGATGCACAGCTCGCGCGCGATTTCGCGGGTCAACAAGCAGTCCGCGGCCAGCCGAAACACCTCGCGCTCTCGCACCGACAGGATCGAAAGCGTGTCGGCCGGCTTCGTGCGGCGCGATTCATAGCTGGCCAGACGAGCGGCCAGCGTCGGCGCGACGTAGCGATCGTTTCGGAGGACGGATCGCAGCGCGGCCACCAGGGCGTCGGTGCCTTCGGTCTTCAGCGCGTAACCCGAGGCGCCGGCATCCAGCGCGTCCAGCACGTCGCCGATCTGATCGTGCACCGAGAAGATCAGCACGCGCGAGCGGGGCGTGCGCCTGCGAATCTCGCGCGTCGCGATCACGCCGTCCATGCCCGGCAGCGCGACGTCCATCAGCACGATATCGGGCCGGTGCGTGTCGATTGCGACGAAGGCGTCGCGCGCATTGCCCGCCTCGCCCACCACGCAAAACTCCATGTAGGGCGCGAGGCTCTGGCGAATCCCCGCGCGGAACAGGGGATGATCATCGACGAGAAAAACCTTGGTCACGGCTGCCTCCTCGCCCGCAACACCGCCCGCCCGCGGCGATCCGTCGGCTCCTCAATCAGTTTCACGTCATTCGCTACCCTGCCGCTCCCCCCCCCTGTGAAACTTGGGAGATGCACTATCGGTTTGGGTGCGCTTGTACAACGTTCAACGTTGTCTTGTCCATTTGGAAATGGGCGCATCGATGGAACGTCATTGCTTTCGATCAATCGACGAGGCCGGTAAGGGATCGCCTCAAACCGGCGCAACGGCGCGTGCGCGGTCGTTTCCGATCTAGCGAACGACGGATCGATCTGGCATCTAGCGAAGTCAGGAACGGAGAGGACGGGAAGCCGATGCAAACCGCGCAAGGGACGTCGTCGAGCAAGATCGTAACCGCGCATGCGATGTTTCTGGCAAACGTGAGTCGCCATTTTGTTTCCCTGGAGATCGAACCGATGTTGGAAGCGGTCGGGCGCTCCGCGCTGTGCATTTTGGGTGACATTTGCGTCGTCGATCGCGCCTGGGGAACGACGCCGACGCGGATTCTGGAAGTCACCGCGACGCCCGACGCGTGGATGGAGGCTCCGGCTGTTCTCGCCGGCGTCACGCGCGGCGAGGTTCGCGTCGACGGCGATCGCTCGCGCCTCACGGTCCCGATCGGAGGTGGCGGCGATCGTTATGGTTCGATCAGTTTCGCCAAGAATGACGGGCTGGTTCACAGCGCCGAGGATCTGGACCTGGCCCAGGAATTGGGCGAACGGCTCGCGCTGGCGATTCGAAACGTGCGCGAACACCGGCGCATCGCTGACGCGCTCGGCGACAGGGAACGCCTGATCTCCATCGCTGCGCATGAGCTTCGCGGTCCGCTCTGCTCCGTTCGACTCTGCCTGCAATCGCTGCTGCGTAGCCGCGTCCCGCTGGCGCCCAAGGCGAACCGGATGCTGGAAATCATGGCCAAGGAGGAGCGGCGCGTGGCGCGGCTGATCGACGACCTGCTCGATCTCGGACGCATCCGGTCGGGGCAGCTGGAGCTGGATCTCTCCTCGTTCGATCTGTGCGAACTCGTTCGTGAAGTCAGCCAACAGATGGCGGTGCAGGCCGCGGGGGCGGGGTCGAAGCTGAGCCTGGAGATGCGCGGGCCGGTCGTCGGACGATGGGATCGTTTGCGACTCGATCAGGTGGTGACCAACCTCGTCGCCAACGCGATCAAGTACGGCCAGGGACGGCCCGTGATTGTTCGTGCCAGCCAGGATGGGCAGCGCGGCGTGGCGCGCCTGGCGGTGACCGACAACGGCCTTGGCATTGCCCCCGAGTGGCACGGCCGGATCTTCGAACCCTTCAAGCGCGGCGCGACGGCCGGCCAGAGCGACGGCCTCGGTCTTGGCCTCTACATCGTCCGCAGCATCGTGGAACGACTGGGCGGCGCGGTGCGCGTCGACAGCCGCCCCGGCGCGGGCGCGACCTTCGTCGTCGAGTTGCCCCTTCAGGTGACTCACTGACATCAGTTCGAGCCTCACGTTCGCGATGGTAAGGCGGTCCATGCGCGCATGTTCTCAGCCGATAGCTGATTCTCCCCCGCGGCGGCCGACGCCACCCGTCAGGACGCGCGCGGCAGCTCGACGCTGAACGTAGAGCCGCGGCCCGGTTCGCTCTGCACCGAGATCGTGCCGTGGCTGGCGTCGATGATCTGCTTGCAGATCCAGAGGCCCAGCCCGAGACCGGGATGGCGCTGGACGGACGTGGCCCGCTCGAAGCGCTGGAAGATGCGCTCCTGCTCCTGCGGGAGGATTCCCTCGCCCGCGTCCTTGATCTGCACGCGCGCGCTCGTCTCGTCGGCGTCGAGCTCGACTTCGATCGGGCGCCCGCACCCGAATTTGATCGCGTTGGAGAGCAGGTTCGTGAGGACCTGCCCGATTCGAATGCGATCCCAGTGGCCGACCACTTCGGGACGCAGTCGCAGCAGCACGGGCGATCCGGCCTGCGTCGCCGATTCGCGCATCAGGTCGATGGCTTCGATCACGAGGGCCTGGAGATCGACCTGCTCGGGGCGAAGCTCGAGGCGCCCTTCGATCAGCCGTGAGACGTCGAGCAGCTGATCGACGAGTTGATTGAGGCGCACCACCTGTCGGCGGATCGCCTTCAACCGGCGCATCATGCGATCGTCGTTGACGCGCCGGCCAACGATGGCGCCGTTGCCGCCGTTGCCGCCGGTGACCGGAATCGCGAGCAGGCCGTCGGTCTGCAGGCTCAAGGTCGTGATCGGCGTTCGCAGCTCGTGGGACGCGGCCGACAGGAATTCGTCGCGCGCCTTGAGGGTGCGCTGGAGGTTCGCAAGCGCCTCTTCCTGCAGCGCGTTTCGCTTGCGCATCGCCGTCAGCTCGAGGCGCGTCTGCACGCGCACCAGCAGCTCGCGAGCCGAGAAAGGCTTGATCAGGAAATCGTCGGCACCGGCCTCCAGGCCGGCGATGGTGTCGTGCTGTCCTGCCGTGCGCGACATCAGGATCAGCGGCACGTCCTGCGTCAACCGATCGGCACGCAGCAGGCGCGCGAGATCGATGCCGCTGAAGCCGGACATCTGCGCGCTGGCAATCACCAGATCGAACGGCCGCGCGCGGGCGGTGTCGCGCGCGACCTCGCCGTGCTCGACGATCGTCACCGTAAACCGCGCGCCCAGCAGGAGCTCCAGCGTGGCGCGCGTTTCCGGATCGTCTTCGACCACGAGGATGCGCGCCTCGAACTCCTGTGCGCTCGACACGTTCGCTAACGTTGATCCGTGTCACGCCGACCGCAACCACGAACGCTGTAAGCGTCAGACGCATTTTGCCCGACGGGCGGGGCGGTCCGATTGCGGGGCCGGGCCGCATCGTCAGTTTGGACTTCGGAGGGGGGGGACGCGGCGGCCGTGCTGGCTTGGCTCGGAGTGGTCGCCGCCCTGTGGTCCGGTGACCTCGGCGCCGAGCCGATGGCGGGCCCGCCGGCGTTGCCCAGCGAGCCACCGCGTGCCGACATCTTCCCGTTGCCGCGCGAGCTGCCGACCGACGAATTCCAGCCGAACGTCCGTCACCCTTATCTGTACACGACGCTGGAGACGGTTCTCGTGCTCGCCGGCGGCACGGTCTGGTATCTGCGCCACGGGACGGACGAGAGCTGGCGCGACGCGTTCGACTTCCGCACCTGGAAGCGAAAGCTGAACGGAGAGGACGTCACCTTCGACGGCGATCATTTCAACACGAACGCCGCTGGGCACCCGATCGACGGAGCCGGCTACTACCAGATCGCGCGTGGCAACGGGCTGGGGCCGGGCGCCGCTTTCGTCACGTCCGCCCTGGCGTCGACGTTCTGGGAGTTTTTCGTCGAGCTCCCCGAACACCCGTCGATCAACGACCTGATCATGACGCCCGTCGGCGGCGCCGTCATCGGCGAGGCGACGTACCGGCTGGGGCGCTACCTGGCAGTCAGCGGATCGGGAAGCGTGCGGTGCGCGGCCGCGTTCGTCTTTGCGCCGATCGCGATGATCAACGATCGCCTGCACTGCGGGCAGCGCGACGGGATCCTGCCGGCGGCGCGTCTGGAGTTGTCGGTCGGCCTCAACCGGGTCGAATTCGACGGCGGCGCGACGCGGAACGAGGTCGCGCTCGCGTTCGGCAGCGACATCGTCACCCAGCGCGCCTACCGGCAGGCCGGAAGCGGCGGCGTGATGATAGGCCCGGGACAGTGGGCCGGGTTCAACACCGATCTCCGGCTGGGCGAGAGCAACCTCGAGGGCGCCTGGTTCAACGCGCGGGCGGTGTGGGGCGGTCGCTACCAGCGCCATTATCGGTCGATGACCGAGGAGACGGACCTGCCGGGGACGGGCGGGCCGACCCAGGGCTGGGGATGGCTTCTCGGCATGGGCAGCTCGTTCGACTATCGGCTGCGCAACCTTCCGACGGTTCACGACCGGATCGCGTCGGTGGGACTCCTCGGCCCGGCCTTCGAGCTCTCCGCCCGCAACGGCGCGACCATGCGGGCGACGTTCAATTTGCAGTACGCCTTCGCCCTGGTCGGCTCCATCGCGTACCGCGCCGATCCCACGTCGCTGGCGGACGACGTGATCAAGACCGAATTGCGCAACTTCGGCTACTACTACGCGCAGGGCGTGGTGTCGTCGGCGACGCTGATGTTCGATCTCGGGGCGATCGGGTTCAACGCCGACGGCCGGGGCGGCTGGTATTGGTCGATCAACGACGGCGATCCCGCGCAGTCCGCCATCCAGCGCGACGTCCGGCTGCACGACACGCGCTTCTACCTGACGACGTCGGTCTGGACGCGCCCGCTGGTCGGCGCGGCTCGATTCGGCCTCGCGTACCAGCAGGTCTGGCGGCACAGCAACATGCTGGGCGCGACCATCGCCACGACGGAAAACGACATCCTCGCCACCGCCGCCCTGATCTTCTGAGGCGGCGGGCGCGGTCAGAACTCGAAGCCGACGCGGCCGCCGACGTTCCAGCTCTGCATCGAATTGCTGGTGGCGACCGCGGTGCGCAGCAGGTCGTCGTTGAACGTGGCGCGGTAGGTGCCGCGGACGTCGACGAGGAACTTGCCGACCACCCGCGCCGTCACGCCGCCGCCCATCGGCACCATCCCGACGTCGTCGTTGCCGTGAACGCTGGACGTGTTGGTGGCGGTGTTGGTGAGCTGGTAGTGGGTCCAGCCCGCGCCCGCGAACAGGTACGGCTGGATGCGGGCGCGTATCAGGTTCACACGCAGCGTTCCCTCGACCCCGTTGCCCACCAGGAACGCATTGTTCGACAGCCCGAGCGCCTCGATGTTCTGCGCGGAGCCGACGTAGGCGGTCTCGACCGCGATCGGCAGCCGCGAGCCGAACATCAGGCGCGCATCCCAGGACGCGCCCGTGCCGCTGACGTTGCGGGCGCCCTGGTCGATGAACCCGATCGCGCCGGCGCCGAGGGTCGCCTCGACGCCCAGCCCGGAAAATGGAGCGTCGGGTTCTGGCGGGGGAGGCGGAAGCGGCGGTGGTGGCGGTGGGACGGCGGGCGCCGGAGGCGTCGCGGTGGCCCCGGGCGCGGGCGCCGGCGGCGTCAGATGAAGATGATGCGTGGGCGCCGGCGTGGCGGAGGGCCGCGGGGGCTCCGGCGCAGCGGCTGGCGGCGCAGGCGGTGGCGCGGGTGGCGTCGGTTCGGGTGGCGGCGGCGTCTCGGCCGCCGGCGCCGTCGGCACGTCACAGACGGTCACGAGGACCACGCGCGCCGGCGTGCCGGCCAGTCGCTGATCGTCCTGCTTGCCGTGTCCGAACACCATGATCCGATCCGGCTCGATGCCGCGTCCCAGCAGGAAATCCTTCGCCGCGTGCGCGCGCTGCTCGCTGAGGCGCTGGTTCGACACCACGCCGCCCGACTTGTCCGCGTAGCCCTCGAGCCTGACGGTCCGATGATCGCCGTTCTGCATCCAGACCGCCACGCCGGCCAGCGCGCCGCGCCCGTTGGTGTCCAGCTCCGACGATCCGCGCACGAACGTCACCTTCACGCCTGCGTCCTTGCAGACGGGCGACGCCCCGGGCGTTCCCTCGACCTCCGCGGCGACACCTGCCCGCGCGAGCGCCATCAGCGCCGCGAGCGGGCCGACCCAGGCCAGCCTGCGAAGCCCCCGTCCGGACTGTCTCAACATGCTTCGTACCTCCTCGATCCGGAATGTGGGACTGGAGAGGCACGGCTTCGATCGATTACGGGAACGCCGGACAGGACGATCTCCTCCGGAATCAAGCTATGACCGATTGTCCGGATCGGGACCCCGGCGCACTGTTCGTTCAGCGATCACGTGCGAGGACTCGTGGAGACGACTGCGCGCTGGGCCGCAAAGGAGGAGACGATGTCGACGTCGGGAAGAAGCCTGCGCAAGAAACGCGATCGGGCGCTCGATCGCAGACAACAGTCGAGGCTGCCGCTCGACAAGCTGGATGAGTTGATCATCGGCGACGGAGCCTGCGGTCCGCGCCGCGCTGGCTTCATGGTTCCGATCCCCGAAGCCGGCTTCACGGAGATGGCGAGGAAGCAGGGGTGACCCTCGAACGGGCGCTGCGATCCGCGGTTGGGATGGCGGTCGTCGTCGCGCTCGCCGGCCTGCAGGCCGGGTGCGCCGAACGGATCGGCAAGAAGGCGGCCGCGGGCGCCATCGCCGAGCTGCAGCGACAGCACGACGAGAATCCGGACAGACGGCCGGCGAAGGTCGCCGCGGCCAGCGCCGTCGAGGGTGTGGTCGAGGCGCTGGGCACGCCCGAGCGGCAGGCGCAGATCGACCGCCTCGTCTCGCGGGCGGCCGCCGTGGCCGCCCAGACCGCCGTCCAGGAAGCGACCCGGCAGATGGTCGTGTCGCTGGGCCCGGACGGTCAGGGGCCGCTGGCCTCGAGCCTGTCGCGCATCGGTCAGCAGATCGGTCATCAGGTTGTGACGAACGCGGTCGACGACGTGGGCGCCCAGCTCGCCGCGCTCGTTCCCGAATGCACCGGCCCGGACCCGCTCGCCTGCGTCGAGCGAAGACTCCAGCGCACTGCGCACGGGACGGCGGCCTCTTTCACCTCGGGCGTCAAGGAGAGCATCGGCTGGCAGGTGCTGCTCGTCGCGTTCGCGCTGGGCGCCGGGGGCGGCGTGCTCGGGGCGTGGCTCTGGTCGTTGCGGCACTTCCGCCGCCGCAGCCTCCGCCTGGCGTGACGGCCGACGATGACCGTTCGAACGATCAGCGCGTTGCTGTTCGGCGTGGCGGTTCTGATCGGGTGCGGGCCGACGCTGCACGTGAAGACTGACTTCGATCACGCGGCCCAGTTCGCCCACTACCGTTCGTTCCAGATGGGCGAGGGCCGGGTGATCGAGAAGGGGACGGTCACCGACAACACGATCGTCAAGGACCGCGTCGATGCGGCCATTCGCGGCGGCCTGGCGGCGCGCGGGCTGGTCCAGAACGCGGACCGCGCCGATCTGATCGCCCGCTTCGCGGTCGGCGCGCGCACGGTCAGAGAGCTCGAGGGGGTGGGGTACCCGCTCGCGGTCGGCGTCTGGGGCGCCTACCCCGAGGACTTCTGGGTGTCGGAGCACCCCGAGGGGACGCTGGTGATCGATCTGGTCGACGCGCGATCGCAGAAGCTGGTCTGGCGGGCGTACTGCACCGCCGAGGGATCGGATATGGCCGACCCCGCCTTCATTCAGAAGGCGGTCAACCGGGCCTTCGGGCGCTTTCCGCCTGCGTGACGGGGCGCCGCCTGCCGAACAGGAGGCTCGCCAGCAGGAGGCCGGTCGCGAGCTGCACGGCCACCTCGATCACCTCGAAGAAACCCGCGCCGGAATTCCCCGCCGCGGCGCCGTGACCGATCAGCTGCAACACGGCCTGCGTTCCCAGGAACCCGGGCGCGAGCTGCAGCAGGCCCGGCACGACCATGACCGGCACGGAGCGCCCGGTCGCGTGGGCGTGGAGGTACGCGGCCGATCCGAGGACGAAGGCAGAGAACGCCGGCGCGCCGTGGGGTCCGACCGCCCATTTGCTCAGCTCCTGCGTTTCATAGGCGAGCAGCACCGCGATGACGATCGCGGCGGCGTCACGCGGCCCGCCCTGCAGGCAGAAGATGAGGGCCACGCCGCCGATGCCGACGATCGCAAGCCGGGGCAGCCAGGGCAGGGGGGTCGCGGTGACGTCCGGGGCCGCGGCGGCGTGGGTGATGGCGACGGCGGCCGCGATGCCCGCCGACAGCATCACGAAGCGCAGCAGGCCGTACGCCATTCTGATGGTGCCCGATTCGAGCGCCTCGCTGGCGAGCTCGTGGACGCCGATCGTCACCACCATGGCGGGAACCAGCAGCGTGATGCCGCCGAACACGGCGCGCGGCGCATCGAAGGGGGGCAGCACGCGCGTCAGCGCGAACGCGCACAGGCTGCCGATCAGCGCGGCGATGAAGCTCTTCTGCAGATCGATGGCGTTGTTGCGCATCGTTCCGAAGTGGATCAGGCCCGCCGCGACCCCGACCACAGCGCCGACCAGCATCTCCAGCCAGCCGCCGCCGACCCGGGCGGCGACCGCCGCGCCGTAAACGCCGTAGGCGGCGACCACCACCGGCCTCGAGTAGCGGGGCGGGAACGCCGCAATCTCGGCAATCTTGCGGCGGCCGTCGTCGACACCGATGCGACCTGCGGCGAGGTCGTCGGCCAGCGCCAGCAGGGCGGTCATCCGCTTCAGGTTCCAGTGGGTGTCGAACGACATCCGGCGCACCGCCACCCGCGGTGGGCCGCCGTTCTGCACCTCCATCGTGAAGAAGCTCTGCAGCGTGAAGAACTGGCCGGTGATGCCGAGGCGCCGGGCCACCGCCTCCAGACGCTCCTCGACGACGTCGGCGGGGATCGTCGCCTGGTGCAGCGCGCGCCCCAGGTCGATCAGCAGCGCGTCCTCACTTGCCATCTGGGGCGCCTTCTTCCCGTGAGGGCCCAGGCGAATCGCCGTGGTGTGCTAGCGCGGGATGCACACCACGGCGATTGCCCAGGGCGAATCGATTTCGAAACTGTGGGTCTGCCTTCAGCGCTTGACCACTAAGGCATCGCCCGACTTCGCGATCACTTCGCGGTCGGTCGGATCGAGGCCGCGACCTGCTCGGTGTACGTGAACTGCACGACCTGCCCCGGCTTGAGGTTCGGCAGCTTCTTCTGCAGCGCCGGATCATCCACCGACACCGTCCGGCGGTTCCCCTTCGGCCCCTTGAAGGTGACCTTGTTGTTCGGGACGTCGACTGAGATCACCTCGGCGGAGATCGTCGTCTCGCGGCTGGCCCGGGCGGGGCCGCCGCCCTCGCCCATGCGCTGCCCGGACGTCTTCTGGGTCATCCCCGCCTTCGCTCCGGGAGGCGCCAGCGAGACCGCCATCGACTCGTAGTAGTCGATGTCGACGTGATCGCCGACCTTGAGCGTATCGAACGCCTTGACGTCGGTCGGCACGTCCATCGTGCTCCGCTCGCCGTCCGCGTTCGTCAGCGTGACGGTCCGCTTGGCCCGATCGATCCCCGACACCACGACCGTCTCGGTGTTGACCCGCTCGGCCGCCCCCGGCCCCATCCGGTGCGTCATCCCTTCGTCGGCCTGCGCGCGCGCGGCCGACAGCGCACCCGTCAACAGACCCACCGCCAGACCGATCACCATCTTCGTCCCGTTGCTCGAGTTCTTCATTTCACACCTCGCGTGAAAAGCTAATGACGCCGGTCCGCGCCCGCCGCGCCGGCACCTGTCGGTCGATGACGGAAAACCGGGTGGGCCGCTGCCATCGGCGGGCCCCCGGATCGAGATTGGCGACGAGGAGTGTGAAGTGGGCGGCGCTCGGCTGGCGGCGGCGGTGAGGCGCGCGTTTGCTCCCGTGCGGCGCTATGGCCAGGCGGTCTGGAGCCGCGATCGCGCCGGGCTCGGCGGCTGGTCGTCGCTCTGGACGCGCGTCGCGCGCATCGTGACGCTGTCCGCGCGCGGCGTGCGCGCGCACAAGCTGTCGCTGCAGGCCGCCGCGCTCGCGTACTACACGCTGTTTTCGATCGTTCCCGTGCTGGTGGTCGCGCTCTGGGTCCTGAAGCTCTTCCACGTGATTCACCACCTGATACCGGAGGTGCCGGCGCCCCCCGAGGCGACCGCGCAGGGGACCGCCTCGGAGATGCACGTCCCCGAGGCTAACGTGATGTTGCGGCACGTGGCGCGCGCCATCCTGTCGGCGGTCGATCGGGCGGGGCGGCTCCCGGCCGGGATCGTCGGCCTGGCGGCGCTCGGCTACGGCGTGATCCGCCAGATCGTTCATGTCGAGGCGGCCGTGAACACGATCGCCGGTCGCAAAGATCGGCCACCGCGCCACTGGCGGATGCTTGGCTACCTGGCCCTGGCGGCGATGCCGCCGGCGCTGTTGATCGTGTCGGGTCTGTTCCGCCGCCTGTCGCGCCTCCGGCTCGGCGCCACGCTGGCGGGCGCGGTCTCCTGGCTGCTCGACGCGGCGCCGCTGCTCAAGTCGGCGGTCGGCGCCGTGGTCGGACTGGCGATCCTGTGCGTCGCGCTCGCGATCTTCTATTCGTCGGCGGCGCGCGCCCGCATCGCGCGGCTGTCGACGTTCGCGGGCGCGGCCGTCGGTGCGTTGCTTCTGGCCGGCGTGCTCTGGGCGTTCGCCCGCCTGCAGATCGGGGCGGCGCGCGCGGGTGCGCTCGAGTCCGGGATGGCGGCGATCCCCGTTTTCCTCCTGTGGGCGTTTTCATCCTGGCTGGTGATCCTGATCGGCGCCGAGGTGGCGGTTGCGCACGAGCTGGACGGCATCCTGATTCACGGCACGCGCGCCTGGCGACTCGGCCCGTACGAGGAACAGGTGGCCGGCGTCGAGATCATGGTCGAGATGACCCAGCGGGAGCTGCGGCCGCCGCGCGGCGGCGGCGACGACGGCATCACGGCGAATGCGCTGGCCCGGCGGCTGCGCTTGCTGCCCGAGAGCGTGCGCGACGTGGCGAGCCGGCTGCTGGCGGCGGGGCTGCTGCGCCGGGTGGACGGCGACGACTATCGGCTGGCGTGCGATCCCGATCGCGCGGGGCTGCGCGACGTCGTCGGCGCGGTGATGGGTCGTCCCGACGATCGCGGCGGGCGCGCCGCCGGGCGGACCGGCCCGACGCTGCGCGAGCTCGCCGAGCGTGAAGCGGCCGCCAGCCGCGAATGAGGATTCGGCCCCCGTTGTCGACCCGATGGGCCGTCACCAACTGAGCGGTATGACGAGGCACGCGCGCGCGGTCACCGGCTGTGCTGTCTCGATCGCGACGGCGCTCGCGGGCGGCTCGTGCTCGACCGCCACGACGTGCGCGGTGGACAGCCACGGCAACTCCGCCTGCGCCACCTACACGAGCGCGTATCCGTACGACGCCGTCTATTACGATCCGCTGTACGCGACGACGTGGGGCTACTACCCGTTCTACGTCGACACCTACTACGATCCCTCAGGGTACATCTACACGTATGCGCTGCCCGCCCCGGTCCCGGTCGCCGACCCCGTGACGGGCAGCAACGTTCCCGAG
>DATFXS010000448.1:0-7122 GCA_035315605.1 Polyangia bacterium | reverse complement strand
AATCCACCTGGGCGCGGTGCTGCGCGTCGAGGACCTCGGCAGCGCCAACGGCACCCGGATGGCGGGCCAAAAGCTGCGCCCGAACGAGCTGACGGTGCTGCCACCCGGCCAGGTGCTCGAGATCGGATCGAGCTGGCTGATGGTGGCCAACGCGCCGCTCAGCGGGTCGACGATCAATGCGGGCGCGGAGCCGACCGAGGCGTCGGGACCGGGACGCGAAGCGGACGGCCTCGTCGTCCGCGACCCCGCCATGCGCGAGCTGCACCGGTTGATCGAGCGCATTGCGCTCAGCGACATCAGCGTGCTGCTGTACGGCGACACCGGCGTCGGCAAGGAGGTGTTCGCCCGGCGGATCCACACGCTGTCGCCGCGCGCGAAAGGACCGTTCCTGGGCCTCAACTGTGCGGCGCTCGCGGCGTCGCTGCTGGAGAGCGAGCTTTTTGGCTACGAGCGCGGCGCGTTCACGGGCGCGGTCTCGACCAAGCCCGGTCTGCTCGAGACCGCGCAGGGCGGCACCGTGCTGCTCGACGAGATCGGGGAGATGCCGATCGCAATCCAGGTCAAGCTGCTGCGCGTGCTGGAGGAGCGGCAGGTGCTCCGCATCGGCGGCACCAAGCCGCGCGCGATCGATGTTCGCGTCCTCTCGGCGACCAATCGCCACCTGGAGACCGCCATCGAGGAGGGCTCGTTTCGACGCGATCTCTACTTCCGTCTCAACGGCATCACGATCGAGATTCCGTCGTTGCGCGATCGGCCGTCGGAAATCGAGCCGCTCGCGCGTCGGTTCGCCGATCTCGCGGCGAAGCGGATGGGCGCCTCGTCGCCCGAGATCAACGCCGGCGTCTGGGAGCGGCTCCGCCGCTATCAATGGCCCGGCAACATCCGCCAGCTGCGCAACGTGATGGAGCGCGCCGTGGTGTTGTCAGAGGGCGGCCCGATCACCGTCGATGACCTGCCGGTCGACACCTACGTCGGACCGGCTCCGCGACCACCGGCCCCCGAAGCGGCGCGGGCGATCCCGGCGCCGCCGGCGATGCCGGATCGGTCAGATGACGCCGAGCGAGACCGGATCCTGACCGCGCTGGAACAGTGCGCCGGCAATCAGACCCGCGCTGCCGAGCTGCTCGGCATCTCGCGACGTACGCTGGTCAGCCGCCTATCGGAGTACAACCTGCCCCGCCCGCGCAAGCGGGGCGGCGGCTGAGCGACCAGTTCCTAAGTCAGCTCGCGCTGCCGCAGCCAAGCTTCGAGGGCCTTGCGTTTTCGATCCGTGCTCGGCCTCCCCGCGAACCGCTCCCATGCGTGCCGCGCGAGATCGATGGCGCGGCGGTGTCCCCCGGGCGACGCCCATGTGGCCTGGGCCAACGCGAACTCCGCCTCGGCGGCTGCCTCGGGATCCTGCTTCGCCAGGATGGCGACGGCGCGCTCGAGGAGGTCGCGCGCCTCGCGCGTGGCGCCTGCCGCGAGCTTGATGCGACCAAGGTCCATCAAACCGTATCCTTCGAAAAAGGCGCTGGCCCCGCGCCCACGCCAGATCGACAGCGCGCGCTGGATCTCCGCCTCGGCTTCGGCGAAGCGCCCCATGTCGGTCAGCGTTTCGCCGTGGTTCAGCAGCGCCGGCGCGACGCCTGCGTTCTCTGGACCGACCAGCCGGGTGATCGTCTCGATCGTGCGCTTCAGGATCGCCTCCGCCTCGGCGCTGCGCCCCAGCTCCTGCAGGACCAGCGCGACGTCGACGCTGGATATCGCCACGTCGAGGTGATCGGGGCCGAGCAGCGCTTGTTTGGCCGCCAGGGCACGTCGTTGCTCTGCAAGCGCCTCGTCGAGCCGTCCCTCCTGCCGGAGAAGAAGACCCCTCGACACCGCGGTCCAGGTCTCGAGCAGCGGGTGGCCCGGGAAGCGCCGGAGGATCGCCTCACCATGGTTGACCCACGTCCAGCTGGTGTGCGCGTCCTGGGCGTGATGGTCGGCGCCGATGCCGGCGATCAGGTCCGAAGCGACGATCGCGATCTCGTCGTGTTGCGATGTCTCCGCCGCCAGCTCCGCCTGCTCCAGGTAACCGATCGCCTCACGAGGCTGAATGCAGCTGTCCCCGAGCTTGCCGAGCGCGAGGAGCGTTTCGGCCTTCACCGGCAGGTAGTCCAGCGCTGAAGCGCGTTCCAGCGCCTTTCGGCCGTCGCTCGCGGCCTGGTCGCAGCGGCCCGCGCTTGCGAGCGCGCTGATCCGGGCAACCTCCTCGCGAAGCGCCGCGACCTGCGCGCGCTTGGTCGGATCGTCCGGCGGCCGCACGACCGCCCGCAACATCGCGACGTCGGCGCAGCGTTCCAGCGTCGGCAGCGTGCTCGCCGCGCTGACCGCGTTGTCGACGATGGCCGTGTCGGCGCTCGCGAGCACGTCGGTCAGCGCCTTGACGCTGGACAGCCGCTCGCCGAGACACCCCATGCGGAGGTCCAGCACCTCGCCCGACTGCTCCCCGCGCACGCGCGATGCCTCGCACGACTCGCCGTACATCGCCTGCCAGCGCGCGGCGTACTCGTCGATGATCCGACTGACGCCCGCGAACGCGATCTCGGCGTGTTTGACGCCCGTGGCCTGGAACGCCTGCTGAACACGGCTCCGCTGGGCCGGACCCCAGACGGTCGCGAAGCGGGCCGGGCCGCCCGCGCACATCGCGCGCTGGCCCGCGGCCATTTTATAACCGCCGGCGCCGAGAGCCGCCATCGCGGCGATGGTGGCCACCGCGCCCAGCCGTCGGTTCCGGCGCGCCACCGGGTCGCGCGAAAGCGCGTCCAGCATGTCGGTCATCGACGGGAACCGATCGGCGGGCTTGGTGGCCAGGCCGCGCAGCAGGATCTTCCTGATCCAGGTCGGCACGCGCGTGTTGTCGGGCGGCGGCGAGATCGTGCCGGCCACGACGTTCGCCATCAGCGCGAGCGCGTTCGAGCCGGCGAAGGGGCGGTGCCCGTACAGGCCCTCGTAAAGCGCGACCGCGAACGAAAACTGATCCGTTCGCGCGTCGCCGCTGATTCCCGCGAACTGCTCGGGCGCCATGTACGCCGGCGTCCCGAGCACGGCACCGGTGCGCGTCAGCTTGACCTGCAGGTAACCGCCCGAGCCGGAGGGCGGCGCCGCGTCGCCGCTCACGTCGGCCAGCTTCGCCGTCGCGTCGGGGTCGACGTCCGGCTCCATCGTCTCGGCGAGCGCGGCGGCACGCGCGCCGGCGTCCAGCTCGGCCTGCGTGGCCGGCGACGGCTCGTCGTCGCGCACCTGCTGGCGCGCCAGGCCGAAATCCATGACGCGCACCTGCCCGCCCTTCGTGATCATCACGTTGTCGGGTTTGAAGTCGCGGTGGACGAGACCGGCGGCGTGCGCGGCGACGAGCCCGCGCCCGGCCGCCATGAACACGTCCAGGATCTCCTTCAACTTGCGCGGCTGGGCCTCCATCCAGTAGCCGACCGTGTGACCGGCGACGAACTCCATCGCGATGAACACCGAGTCCCGGAAGGTGCCGACGTCGTACACGACGACCACGTTCGGGTGCGACAGCCGTGCGATCGCTTGCGCCTCGCGCAGCAGGCGCGTCCGGCCATCGGCGAGCGCGGCCGCGCCGTGCCCGCGCGCGCGCAGCAGCTTGACCGCGATCTTCCGATCGAGCTCCGGATCGTAGGCGGCGTAGACCTCGCCCATGCCGCCTCGACCGAGCAGGCCGAGGACGACGTAGCGTCCGATCATCGCGCCCTCGGCGAGGCCCGGCTCGTTGCCGGAGGAGGGGGGCCTTCGCTGCGTGGGCTCCGCGGACACGGGTCAACCCCAGAATCGGCCCCTTCCGCGGCTAGATTGAGGCGATCGTGCCAACTCCGTTGGCGCTGGCAGGTCCCAGAGGCTTGATTTCGCGGGGTCGAGAACAGGCGCATCGCTTGCTGCTTGCGACGTCAGACGAATGACGACTGCCCGACGCACCGGTCGGTTGTTCGCGGCGCTGGCGGCCCTCGCCGCCGGGTGCGGCGGCTCGCTCGGGACGCCGCCGTGCCAGGACGGAAGCTGCGGCACGCAGGTGACGACCAAGAAGACGTTCCAGGCGAACATCGACATCCGTCTGGATCTCCTGTTCGTCGTTGACGACACGCCCGCGATCGCGCCATACGGCGCCACGCTGCCGGCGGGACTGGCCGACATCGCGTCGGCCCTGTCGGGCACGACGGCCCCCGATTCCCTCCACGTCGGCTTCATCCGAGCCGGAAGCTGCGACGCCAGCACGCGCGGCGGCGCCTGCGGCGTCACGGCGACCGAGCAGTTTTTGCGCGCCGAATGGTGCCGCACCCTCACCAACACCGCGCGCGGGTTCGTCGACACTTTCTCGTGTCTGGGCGACTTCGGGGCAACCGACTGCGGTCCCAGCCAGCCTCTCGCAGCCGCGCTGCAGCTGCTCGCAAGTCCGCCGCGCGCCGGCTGGGAAGGCTTCCTGCGACCCGATGCCTATCTGATGATCGTGGTTGTCGCGGCCGAGGACGACGCATCCGGGACGCCCGGATCGCCGACCGCCGTCAGGGACATCGCCGCCGCGTTCAAGGCGCTCAAAGCGGACCCGTCTCAGGTGCTGGTTTCAACGATTCGACCCGATCCGTGCCCAGGCGGCGTCCCGACGCCGCGGCTGGAACAGTTCGCCAACGAGTTCGGCGCGAACGGGCTGTCGATCAGCCTGTGCGACGTGACGCTCGCGAACGCGGTACAACGCGTGACAGAGAGGATCGCCATCGATCTGGCCCCTCCCTGCCTCGCCAGCGTGCGCGACACCGATCCCCAGACGCCGGGCTTGCAGGCGGAGTGCAGCGTCACGAACGTCTCGCGCCACCCCGATGGCTCGATGACGAAGTCGTCCCTACCGAGCTGCGACGCGGGTGCGCCGCCCTGCTGGCGCATGGTTCCGAGCGGCTGCCCCACAGGCGACGGCGCCCACCCAGGTACAGTCTTCTCGATCTACGAGGCGGCCGACTGGTGCGAGGAAGCGGGTCTGAACGTCACCATCGGATGCCTCAGCTGCGCCGATCCGAACGACCCGGCCTGCGCGCCGCAGACGCAATGAGCGGCCCGGACGGCGCGGAAGTGTTTCCGCCGGGCCGCTCGTCGCGCTTGCTACACCATCAAAGCGTTTGCAGGAACGCCTTCAGGTCGGCGATCTCTTGCGACGTGAAGCCGATGTGGAAGCGCCGATCGTAAAACGAGATCACCTCGTCGATCGAATCGGCTGCGCCGTTGTGGAAGTACGGCGCGCGCGCCGACAGCCCGCGCAGCGTCGGCCCCTTGAACTTCGCCAGGTCGGCGCACTTGCCGGTCAGGATCGCGCGGCCGAGATCGGTCACCTCCTCCTGCGCGCCGGTCGCCCGGCAGGTGACGTGGAAGACGGGCAGCACGTTGTCGCCCTCGGCCGGATTGCTGATGCCGACATCGAGCGGCAGGATGTTCGAGTGGTTGCCGACGTTGGGATGGTCGTGGCAGGTCGAGCAGTTGCCGTTGAGCGTCGCGTTCACGTTGCCCTGGAGGGCGTCGTTCACGCCGCGCACGCCGCTGATCCGGATCGTCTTGGTGTTGAAGATCGCCTCGCCGCGGGCGATCGACGCACGGCGGTTGTTCACCGTGCTGCCCGACAGGCCCGCCCAGGCGGCGTACATCGTCATCGCGTTCTGATTGAACGCGGTGCCGAACGGGTTGGTTCCGATCGGGTCGTTGATGCCGAAGAACGTCTGCTGCGTCCTGAGCGCCTGCGGTCCACCGGTGGCCCCGGCCAGATTCAGCGCCCCGGCGATGTTGTCTCGTTCCTGCGCAACCACCAGGTTCATCTGGAAGTTCACGATCGACAGACGCTCCGCGTCGGTCAGGTCGCGCGCGGACTGGGCGTGCCCGCGGGTCGCGTCGTTCGCCTGCGTCAGCATGTTGATGTGGACGGGCGCATCGACCTCGAACGCCTGCACGCCGTTGCCGTCGCTTCCCTTCTGGTTCGCGGGCACGGCAGGGACGGTCGCCTCGCGCCCATCCCACATCACGGCGCTGATGAAGCGCGTGTTCGCCGACAGCAGCGGCCGCCGGTAGAACGACAGCTCCGTCGTGTCGGTCGGTCCGACCGACGCGTTCTGGGGAGGATTCGCGCCCGTGCTCTGATAAGGATTCAGCACGACCCGCACGTCGAAGTCGCGGGTCGCCGGGAGCTTGAGCGCGATCCGGATCAGGCCCTTGCTCAGCAGCAGGCTATAGGCGGCCCGCTTGTCGCTGAGCGTCGCGACCGGCGCATTCGGACCGTTCGAGCCATCGTTGAGCCGGAACAGCGGATCATTGCCATTCGTGGAATTGAACACCGCCTGGATCTGAGGCGGCGTGATCGTCATGGCCGCCGAGGGCGCGTGACACGTGACGCAGGAGCGCCCGTTGGTTCCGATGCTCTGAAAGAACGGGTTGGTCGGATCTATTGTCGTGCCATCGACGGTCACGACCCGAGAGGCGCCGTTCGCATTGTTGAACGCGTCGCCGGCGAGGGCAGAGGTGCTCCCCTCGACGTCGCCGGATTGATCGTCCATCTCACCGCAGCCGGCCATCGCCAGCATCACGCCCACGCCCACACATTTGACCGCTCTCAGCGCGGAAGGATTGCTGATCATGGTTCTCTCCTTCTTTGCAGACGGGTGGCCACACGCGTGCCTACACCCGTCGCGTTTGGGGGCAGACCAGCATCCGGGAGGTCCGGGACCTGGTTGGAGACGCGCGCTCGAGTGCGAACGCGCACTCGTACATGTCGTCCGGCAGGCGCTGTCTAAGGCAGAAAAACTAAATTAAAAATGAAGGATTATTTAATCGTGCGGTAAAGATTCGTGAGCCGATTTTCCCAAGGAGCCGAACGCGCCAGCGCGCAAAATTTTCAGTCGCGTTTTGTTCGCGACGCGACGGCCTGCAGCAAAATGTCGTCGAGCTTGGCGAGCAGCTCGACGTTGCCTTGCTGGTGGTAGCCGGCGAGCCGCCGCTCGAAGTCCGGCAGTCGATCGAGAAATTCGCCCAGTCGTTCCGGCGTCAACTCGTCGGCGCCGAGGCCGTAGCCCTCGGCCTCCAGGTAACGCGCGTTCAGAACCTGTTCGA